>JBBRHH010000149.1:0-11462 GCA_038222915.1 Tepidisphaerales bacterium | reverse complement strand
ATCGCGTCAACCCCACCCGAGCCGGCATGCCGTGGATTGGGGTTTCCAGGAAGCGCTCGCACTGAACCCCGCCAACGTGGGCACGCGTTTGGAATACGCCGAGATCCTGGAAATGACCTTCCACGATGCCGCCGCCGCGCTGGAGCAGTATCGCACAGCCCTTGGCGATTATGACGACCGCCTCCCCGCCGATGAACCCAAACGTCTTCAGCCGCAGCGGAGGGCTGAAGTTGAAAAAGCAATTGAACGCCTCAAAGGCCAGCTAAAACTTTAGACTTGGACTGATTCAGGAATCTCAGCGTTGTGCGAGACCGTCTGGACATCGTCGTTCTCGTCCAGCTTATCAATGAGTTTCAGAATGCGCTTGGCAACCTCACCCTCGACCGGCACGGTGTTGTTGGGCAGGTTGGTAATCTCTGCGGCCTCGATCGTCACACCCGCCGCCGCGAGCGCGTCCTTCACCTTGTGAAAAGCCGTTGGCGCGGTAATGACCTCGAACACTTCCCCCTCGTTCTTGACATCATCCGCTCCGGCTTCCAACGCCTGCTCCATCAATTGGTCCTCGGACACGCCTTCGGCCTTGACGGTGATGATCCCTTGTTTTGTAAATTGGAATGCGACCGAGCCACTGGTTGCGAGGTTGCCGCCGGCCACTTCGAAAATCTTTCGCAGTTCCGCTGCCGAGCGGGCCCGATTGTTGGTGAGGGCTTCGACCATGATCGCCACCCCACCCGGCCCATATCCCTCATAATTCATGTTCTCGTAATTTTCGCCGCCAAGTTCGCCGGTGCCCTTCAGGATGGCCTTTTCGATCGTATCGCGCGGCATGTTGGCCGCCTTGGCCTCGTCGATGGTGTAGCGAAGGGAGAGGTTCTCCCGCGGATCGCCGCCACCCTTGGCCGCGATAATGATCTTTCGAGAAATCTTGCTCCAAACCCGGCCGCGCATCGCGTCGTTGGCACCCTTGGCTCGTTTGATCTTTGACCAGTGACTGTGTCCAGCCATTATCCGTCCTCTTTGATGTTCAGCGACTCTTCATAAATGATTCTACACCAACACACACAAGAAGGGCTATTGTTGCCAGACAGCAACGGGCTGGCTAAACTGGGCTTGTGCCCATTTCTGGCGAGGCGACGCAAGCGATGGCGTGATCTCATCCTGCAGAGAAGTAACAACGAAGGGCGACACGCCATGACTGGCGATCGACGTTGGATTGGTCTGGCTGCCTCCGGTTTGTTGTTGATTGGCGCTATTTGGTACTGGAAGCATAGCAAAGAGCAGCTCCCTCCACCTCAGAATCCGCTTGTTGCCGAAGTGGCCGTGCTTGAACAAAAGAAGGACGCGGCCGGCCTGCGACAGTTCATTTCCACGAATTCTAATGCGGGAGCGGTCGCATTTGCGGTACACTCGCTGGCGAACGTGGAAGGCAAAGCCGCCCTGCCGACGGTAGTGACCGCGCTGGCCGACAGCCGACCTGAAGTTCGAATTGCCGCAGCCTCTGCCATGGAGATTGTCGCGGAGCCGGCCGAACCCGGTCCGCTGATGAACGTTTTACAGGCGGATTCGGAACCGGAAGTCCGCGCCGCGGCCGCGAAGGCGCTTGGCGGGCTAAAAGCGTACGACAGTGCGGATGCGCTGGTGGCAGCTTTGAGCGACAAGAACACCTATGTTCGGGAGTGCGCGATTGCCGCGATTCATCGTATGTTGACCATCCGTTTTCCATACAAGGCGACCGACGAGCCGGCGAAACGGCAGGTGGCGATTGCACAGATTCGTAAAGTGATGCCCGTACTTCGTGACAAGTTGAAGGCTGCGCACGCGGCGAAGAAATAACAGGAGTATCGAATGAACCGCAACCATCCGTATTCGCGGTCGAGAGGCTTCACTCTCGTGGAGATGATGATCGTGATCGGCATCATTGCTGTTCTGATCTCGCTGCTGTTGCCCACCCTCTCGCGGGCGCGCGGCAGCGCCAAGCTCGCTCAATGCGCCAACAACCTCCACCAGTTTTATACTTCGGCGGAGGGTTACCGGCAGAAAAATTCCTTGAGCGGTCCCCCAAGCATCATGGCAGGTGCAGTCTGGACTTCGGCCGTCATGCAGATGGGTTGTCCAAACTCCATGCTGCTGTGTCCGGAAGAGGACCTTGGAAACGCCGGCTCGGCTAAAACCTTGGGGCTACAGGCCGATTTTCTGAACCACACTGTCGCTGCCCACGCCCATATTCAGGATACCGGCTACGACGTTCCGCTGGCACCGCTTCCCTTTCAACAGGGCTTTGCGATCCTTGGGGACGATCCGTCGTGGCCCAACGCGCCTGGATCGGCCGACCATGCGACCACCGCGACTGACTTCACGATCTCGATTGAGGACCAGGGAGCAGCGAGCGGCGGCGGTGGCGACTGGAGCTATGAGAACGCCGTGTTCCGCGTCCATAACAATGGGGACGGCACAGGAACGATCACCGTGCTGAGTCGATATGGATCGTACAAGGTCGATCTTGTGGACGACCAGACCGGCAAGAACATTTTTACGGCTGTCGTGAACGGCGGCGATGGCATCGGAGCCACGTCGACCGTGGGCGTTTCGGGAATTACCAACTACGCATTCAACATCAACTGCAATGACACGGGCATATATGGTCGTGCCGACAAGGTCCTCGGAATTGATTACGACTACAGCCAGGTGGTGAGCCCGGCCACCGATGACTGGTCAAACCCCAACTTCCAGGTTAGCTATCCGCCGCAGTACATCTTTGCCCGGCACAACAACAAGATTAATGTCCTCTGGGGCGATGGTCATGTTGAGCCTACTCAAGTGAATCCTTTGAACCGGACACTTGACCCTGCCGTTCAGGCCAACCGCGATCAGTATTGGTCGCCGTAATTATTCATTGGGCGGCGGGATCGGCCTCCGTTGGTTGCGTGCTGGTTTTGGCAACCGGGGCTACCTTCACCGGGTTGCCCTGATCCAACTGCTTAATCTTGTCCATCAACTGCAACTTTAATTGCCGGGACTCTTCGCGTACGTCTTCGGTTGCGCCAAGACGATCCAGGGATTGCTTCCAGTTTTTGGCAGCGTCTTCGGTGTGGTGCAGGCGATATTGTGCGTCACCGAGGTGATCGAGGACCGTGGGGTCGGGACGCGGAGTATGAGCGACGGCCTGCTGAAGATACTTTTCGGCGTCGGCGAACTGAGCGCGCTTGTAGCAGACCCAGCCGAGACTATCGAGAAAGGCGGCATTGTCGGGCTCGGCTTCGTTGGCCTTGCGGATGAGCGCTTCAGCCTCAGGCAGATTCTTTCCGGCATCGGCCCACATGTAACCCAGATCATTGCAGGCGCCGGGATGGGCGGGCTCCAATTTTAGAATGTCCTGGAGCGTTTTTTCGGTCATGGCTGTCTGGTCGACGCGATCGTAGAGGTGGGCGGTGTGATAGAGCAGGTCGGGATCGGTTGCGACACTGGCGCGCATGGCGTCGATCGTTCGCGTGGCTTCGGCGAAATGCTTCTGGCCGACGTCGATGTCGACAAGGCGTTCGACGACAGCGCGGTTGTAGGGATGCTTTTCGCGTTCCTGTTCGAACAGCGCGACGAGGCCGTGATCGTCGGAAGTCTTGGCGAAGGCGGCTTCGACACCGGCGACGACTTCCGGATTCTGGGGTTGTTCCTTGAAAAGCGCCACCACAATCTTTTTGGCTTCGGGCACCTGGTCGATCTGCAGGTAGACGCTCGACTCCATCAGCCGCGCGTCGACGCTGTCGGGGTCGGCCTGCCGCCACACCTGCAGGACATGGATCGCCTGCTGTGCGGAATTGTCGCTGATGTAATGCCGGAACAGGGCGATGTACGCATCGTCGAAGGTGGGAAAGTCGCTGACGATTTTCCAAAGCAACTGCTCGTAGCGCTTGTCTTTCTTCTGCTCGGAGAGTGCGAAAGCGAGGGATAGCTGATCCTGCGGCAGCCGGTCGCCGAGCTGCTGACCGGCCCGGAAGGCAACTTCGGCTTCGGCGGGTTTCTTTTGGGAGAGGAGCAGGAGGCCGCGCATATCCTCTACAAGCGTGAGATTCCCGGCAGCCTTGGCGGCGCCAATTTGCTTTTGAGTCTCCTGCGCCTTGCGTTCGGCGTCCCAGTCGGGGCGGGCCAGGTTGCGAGCGAGAAGTTCGCGCCAGGCCGGCGAGAAAATCGGGCGCTGCTCGACGGCCTTGTTGAGAAGGGGTTGGGCTGCGCCGTCGCGGCCCCAGAGGCGGGCGTTGTAGCTAAGCCAGTAGAGCTTCGCGCCCCGTGCGGAATCGGGTACCTCGATTTTGTCCAGGGAGGACTGCTGGAGTCGGTTGATCGCGCCGGGCTCGGTGAGGCGAGGCCAGAGTGACTCGGCCTCTCGCAGAAGTTGGGGATACAACGCGGTGGCTTCAATGAGGAGGGCAGCGCCTTTGGCGGTTTCGTGGCGCTGGCCATACATGCCGAAGAGCCGGCGGAGCATCTTTGGATCGTCGGAACCTTTGCGGATCAGGCCCAGGAGCATGTCCTGGGCTTCGGAGAATCGGCCCTCGGACCAGAGGAGATCGGCGACGGCCAACTGCATCGAGCGGTCGGTGGGCTGGGCCTTGAGCGCTTTCTGCAGATCAGGAATCAGCTCGTTCTCGACGTCGAGGCGCTGGTAGGCCTCGCGCAGCAGGTTGATCGATTCGGGACTGGCGTGGAATCGGGAAACAAGGCTCGCAACAAGTTGGCGGGCCTCATCATTCTTCTTCGATGCGAGGAGCAGATGAACGACGCGGGATTGAAAGTCAAAGTTCCCGGGGGCACGGCGGCCGGCTTCCGTAAAGTTTGAGAGGGCCAGATCAGTCTTGCCTAGGCGCTCCTGCAGCTCGCCGACCTGGGCATAAAGCTGCTCCAGATGTTCGGAAAGAAAATAGAGTTCATGGCTGCCGCGAGCGGCCATGCCGACGTGCTGGAGACGTTGGAGGACCAGCTCATATTGGCTGAGTGCAGCGGTGTCGTAACCCTTTTGCTGGAGGCCGCGGGCCAGGAGGAGGTTAACCATGGCGGCGTCGCCCGGCTCCCATTTGTAGTCCTTGGTCTGCAGTGCCAGGCGAAGGTGATCGATGGCCTTTTCCACATCCGGGACCTGCCGGCTGAGATATTGGCGGCCGAGCTGGAGCTGGAGGTTGACGTGATCTGGATCGATCTTGGCGGCCTGTTCGAGGGTGTCGATGGTTCGTTCGTTGGTACCGGCGGCCGCGTAGAGCATCCCGAGCTCGTAACGGATCTGGAAACTGTCGGGGTCTTTGGCGGCAGCTTCGCTGAGGAGTTTGGCGGCGTTTATACGATCGCTCTTAAGTTCCGCGATGTGGGCCTCGGCATACAACGATAGAGCCTCGACGGGGGCCGGGCCGGAATTGCGCGTGGTTGGGGTCTGAAGGACGGGTTTGGGTTCGATTTGTTCGAGGGAGAGGAGGGCCTTGCCCGAGGGAGCGGTGGCCGGGGCTAGATTCGTTGCAGAGCGGCCGGCGGCGCAGCCCGCAATAGTGCTCAGCACGCAGGCGGCGAAAATGCGATTTGGATTATTCATGGCTCGAATGGGCCTCTCTGGTGATTTTCGGATTGTAGCAGACAAGAGACGGGAAGCGTGAGTGATGCGCTTGCGTTCGAGTGCATAAGTAGGTGCGCAAGATCGCTTTGTAGTGTTTGCGTTGAATTTCCGCCATTGGCCACCAACCCAATTACGAGCGTGCGCTCGTGCATCCAGCCCGTTCCTCCATAAATGACCCTATAATGGAAACATGCCTTCCCTCACCCGCAAATTCACCCTCACCGACCTCCGCCAGGCCCGCCAGTCCGGCGAAAAGGTCCCCATGCTCACCTGCTACGATTTCACCACCGCCCGACTCATGCAGGAAGCCGGTGTCCCCGCACTCCTCGTCGGCGACTCGGCCGCCAACGTCATCCTCGGCCACGACACCACCCTTCCCGTCTCGCTCGACTTCATGATCGACATCACCGCCGCGGTCCGCCGCGGCGCTCCACTCGCATTTCTCGTCGCCGACATGCCCTTCGGTTCCTATCAGGCCTCCGACGCACAGGGCGTCGAGAACGTCTGCCGAATGGTGAAACAAACCGGCTGCGACTGCGTTAAGCTGGAAGCCGGCCAATCCCAGGCAACGCTCGTTCGCCGCCTCGCCGACACCGGCGTCGCTGTCATGGTTCACGTAGGCCTCAAGCCTCAGGCCGTTAACCTCCTCGGCGGCTATCGTTTTCAGGGACGAACGGCCGAAGAGGCATCGCAAATTCTGGCATTGTCCTTGCAATTGGAGTCGGCAGGCGCGGCGGCCATTTTACTCGAGGCCGTGCCTCCAGAGGTCGCAAAAGTGGTTATTGATCGCGTAAGCATCCCGGTTATTGGTTGTGGAGCTGGACCAGATTGTCACGGGTGTGTCATCGTGACTCAGGATGGATTGGGCCTGACGCCTCATCGCCCAAGATTCGTCCCAAGTCTGACGGAACTTGCCCCGCTTCTGAAAAACGCTTTTTCAGGCTATGTGGCCGATGTAAAGAGCGGCGCGTACCCGGCGCCACAACACAATTACGTGATGCCTCCCGCGGAACTGGCGAAGGTCAAATGAAGAACAACATCGAACCCATTATTCCTACTCAGCAGCACCCACTCAAAGAGGTAAAACATATGCAAAAAGTGCGTAAAGGACTCTCCGCTCTTCTCATCGGCGGCCTCGCAGTCGCCGGCGGTTACTTCGGAAACGAAGTCTTCCAAAACCAACAGTTCGCCCATGCCCAGCAGCAGGTGGACAACGCGCGGGTCAACGTCCAAAAGGCCAATGACCTTGCCGAGGCCTTCCGTCAGGTCGGGCAGATCGTCAGCCCGTCTGTCGTCAACATCAACGTGCGCAAGTCGGTCAAGGCTCCGCACGCGAACAAGGGTTTTGATCAGGACCAGCTTCGAAAATTCTTCAAGGACATGCCCGGCTTCCGCGAAGCGCCCGGCCGATCCGCTCCCAACGCCGCACCCGAGGAAGGCGACGATGACGACGCCGGCGCAGTCCCCTTCGATGGCAACGGCAACTTCGAAGAAATCGGCACCGGGAGCGGCGTAATCATGGAAGCTGAAGGCGGCCATGCTTACATCCTCACCAACAATCACGTCGCTGGCGGCGCTGACGAAATGGTCGTCACCCTCGCCGACGGAACCGAGATCAAGAACGCCAAGCTCCTGGGCGCAGATCCCAAGACCGATCTCGCCGTGGTCCGCATCGACACCGATAAAGTCATCGCGGCCAAGTGGGGCAACAGCGACGAGCTCGCCAAGGGCGACTGGGTCATGGCCTTCGGCAGCCCCTTCGGCTACGTCGGCTCCATGACGCATGGCATTGTCAGCGCCCTCCATCGCCAGGCCGGCCTCCTCGGCATGCAAGGCTATGAAAACTTCATCCAGGTCGATGCCCCCATCAACCCCGGCAATAGCGGCGGACCGTTGACAGATATCATGGGTAACGTCGTCGGCATCAACACCGCCATCGCGTCCCGCAGCGGCGGTTTCCAGGGCATCGGCTTTGCCATCCCCTCCAACCAGGCAAAGAACATCTACAATGCCCTGAAGGACAAAGGCAAGGTCACCCGCGGCTGGCTCGGCATCGGCATCGCCGACGTCGTCAAGGAACGCGCCAAGGCCGATTATCTCGGCTTCAAGGGCGACAGCGGTATCGTCGTCGACGAAACCTTCCCCAATACCCCGGCCACCGGCAAGCTCCAGGTCGGCGACATCATCACTTCCATCAACGGCAAGGCCGTCAAGGACGTGAATGAGCTCCGCAACACGGTCGCCACCACGCCGCCCGGCACCGAGATCACCCTGGGCGTCTTCCGCGATCGCAAGCAGCAGGACGTTGCCCTGAAGCTCGGCACCCAGCCCGAAGACGTGCTCGCCATGGCGACGCCAAAGACAACCAAAGGCAAAGCCGACCCCGCACAGAAGGCCGCCGAATCCCTCGGCGTTACCGTGAATGATCTCAACGCCGACCTCGCCCAGCAGTTCAGCCTCCCCGAAGGCGACAAGGGCGCGATCATCACTAAAGTCGATCGCAACTCCGCGGCCGCCAAAGCCGGCCTTCGGCCGGGCGACCTCGTCACCAAGGTTGGCGACAAGTCGGTTTCCAGCGCCGACGAGTTCGTGACCGCAGTGAAAGCCCAGGACTCCAAGAAAGGCATGGGCCTGACGGTAGTCAGCCGCGAAGGCACCCGCCTCGCCTTCGTCCCCCCGCAGTCAGACAAGCCCGAAAAGCCGGACTCCGGTAGCAAGTAGGCAGAGCGACTTTAGAATCTCCTTTCAAACTCAAATCGCGTCTGCCGCTCAAACGGCAGACGCGATTTGTTTGTTTCTGCCGCGCTCCCATGTTACAACCCGCACACCCGCCAAACATCGGAGCCGACGCATGGAAGCGCAAACCCTTGATTCCCTCAACGACCAGCAGCGCGCAGCCGCCACCTTCGGCGACTCACCGCTCCTCATCATCGCCGGCGCAGGCACCGGCAAAACCAACACCCTCGCCCACCGCGTCTCACACCTGATCGCCACCGGCACCAACCCCGCCCGTGTTCTCCTCCTCACCTTCACCCGCCGCGCTGCCGCCGAAATGATCAAGCGCGTAAGCTCCCTCCGGTCAACGGCACGCAACAACGATCTCCGCGGCCTCTGGAGCGGCACCTTCCACTCCATCGCCAACCGCCTTCTCCGCCTCCACGCGCAACCCCTTGGCCTGGGCGACTCCTTCACCGTCAACGACCGCTCCGATTCCGAAGACCTCGTCAATGTCCTCCGCTCGGAACTCGCCTTCGACAAGGGCGACGTCCGCTTCCCGCGCAAGGGCACCTGCCTCTCCATCTACAGCCGCTGCGTCAACGCCCAGTCCTCCATCGAAGACGCGCTCAAATCCAGCTTCCCCTGGTGCAGCGACTACCCCGAGCAACTGAAATCCCTCTTCCGCGCCTACGTTACCCGCAAGCAGGAGCAAAACGTCCTTGATTACGACGACCTCCTTCTTTACTGGTTTCACGTCATGCAGGACGAGTCCCTCGCGGCCGAAGTCCGCAAGCGATTTGACGCCGTCCTCGTCGATGAATACCAGGACACCAATTCCCTCCAGGCCAATATCCTCCAGCACCTCTGCCCAACCGGCCGGGGTCTCACCGTCGTCGGCGACGACGCCCAGAGCATCTACTCTTTCCGCGCCGCCACCGTCCACAACATCCTCAACTTCCCGAGCAACTTCCCAGGCACAACGGTCGCCAAGCTCGAGCAAAATTACCGCAGCGTCCAACCCATTCTCGAGGCCACCAACGCGGTGATCGCACTCTGTCCCAAGCGATACAACAAAGACCTCTTCTCGACCCGCAAGAGTGAGCAGCGGCCAACCCTCGTCACCGCGATGGACGAAGATCAGCAGAGCGACTTTGTGATCAAGCGTATTCTCCAGCACCACGAGGCCGGCATTCCCCTGCGCAAACAGGCCATCCTTTTCCGCGCTGCCCATCATAGCGACGGCTTGGAAGTGGAACTTGCTCGCCGCAACATTCCCTTCGTAAAATACGGCGGCCTAAAGTTCCTCGAAGCCGCCCACGTCAAGGACGCCCTATCCATCCTCCGCCTCGCCGAAAACCCGCGCGACCTCTCCAGCGCCCTGCGTGTCTTGCAGATGCTTGACGGCATCGGCCCTTCTCACGCCAAGCGTGCCATCGAACACCTGGCCGCCAACCAAAACGATTTGAAAAGCTGGACGGATTTCACCCCCCCACCGGCCGCCGCCGAGCAGTGGACACAGTTCACCGCGCTGCTCATCAAGCTGCGTTCAACGACGCCAATTCCGCTCCCCGAACAGATCGCCCAGCTGCGACGTTTCTACGATCCCATCCTCCAGCGCCGATACGACCAAGCCCACATCCGCATTCGTGATCTTGAGCAATTGGAGCAGATCAGCGGCAACTTCCGCTCGCGCTCCGAAATGCTCGCCGAGCTCACCCTCGACCCGCCGGCCTCCACCCAAGACCTAGCCGGCCCGCCGCTGCGTGAGGAAGATTATCTCATCCTCTCGACGATCCATTCGGCAAAGGGATGCGAATGGGACGCCGTCTATGTTATCCACGCCGCCGACGGCAACATCCCCTCCGACATGGCTACTGGCTCCGACGACGAAATCGAGGAGGAGCGCCGGCTTTTCTACGTCGCCCTCACCCGCGCGAAAGACTTCTTGTACGTGGTCTTTCCGTTGAAGTATTACCGGAAGAAATGGGCTCTGACTGACCGCCACACCTACGCCCAGGTCACGCGGTTCCTTCCAGAATCGATCGTGGAGAAGTTCGAACGGATCAAGATCGACCCGCCGCGACCGGCCATCGAAGTCTCAGTCACCGCCAACAGCAACATCCGTCAGAAAATAGCCGCCATGTGGATGTAAGTATCATCGAAGCCCAACGATCTGCGCCGGCAATGTGGCCAGGCCGGGCGCTTCCATGACCGCCACCGGATATGCACAGTAGTCGGCCGCAAAATAGCCGCTGGGCCGATGGTTCCCACTCAGCCCCACGCCGCCAAAAGGCAGGTAGCTGCTCGATCCCGTCGTCTGCCGATTCCACGTCACCACCCCGGCGCGAATCTTCCGGATGAACTTCTCCCAATTCTCCCGTCGATCCGAGAGTAGTCCGGCCGATAGCCCGTACCGCGACCGGTTCGCCTCCGCAATTGCCGCCTCAAAATCCTGTACGCGCGTCAATTGTAGAAACGGGCCAAACAACTCCACATCCGGCCGATCGCCCATCCCCGTCACATCCATCAACGCCGGCGTCAGCATGTTCATTCTTCCGCCCACCGGCTTCATCTCCACCAGACTCTTCGCTCCCCGACGCACATATTCTTCCTGGGCTTCCAGCAACACCCGCCCCGCCGCCTCATTGATGACCGGGCCCATAAACGGCTCCGGCTCTTCCATATATGCCCCAACTCGAATCCGTCCGATCATCGCCACCAGCCGCACTACAAATCGATCGCCGTCCGCGCCTGCCGGAACGATCAATCGGTGCGCGCAACTGCAGCGCTGTCCGGCGGTGATAAAGGCCGACTGAATTGTCACAAAGGCTGCGGCCTCGAGATCGGCCACGTCGTGCACCACCAGCGGATTGTTCCCGCCCATTTCCAGCGCCAGTATCGTTCCCGGCCGCTCTACAAGACTCCGCGAAATGGCAATCCCCGCCGCCACGCTCCCCGTAAAGAACACCCCATCCAAATTAGAATTTGCCGTAAGCGCCGCCCCCGTCTCGCGTCCGCCCTGCACGAGATTCACCACGCCCGCCGGCATCCTCGCCTCCTCGAAACATTCCACCATCTTCTGTCCGACCAGTGGCGTTCGCTCACTGGGCTTGAACACGACGGTATTTCCAGCCAGAAGCGCCGGCATAAG
>JBBRHH010000148.1:0-11506 GCA_038222915.1 Tepidisphaerales bacterium | reverse complement strand
GGCACCCCGCTTTACGCACATGAGGTGGATGTCGTGGCGCGTTGTTCCGCGGCCAAGCAGGCGGACTACCCCGCAATGACCTGGGCCGACAGCCTCGCCAACATGCGCGCTCTGGATACCTGGCGCGATAGGTTGGGGCTCACGTTCCCGGCGGATACATTGCCGGTGCTGGCGAAAACCGCGGATGGCGGCGCCTTAGCGCGGCGTGTAGATGCTTCCACGATGCCATACGGGCGCATCGAAGGCGTCGACAAGCAGATATCGCGGTTGGTCATCGGCTCGATGGTGGCCACCGACGCGCGGTTGGCGTTCACATTCAACCTACTCGACCACTTCTACGAGATTGGCGGCAATGCTATCGACACGGCGTGGGTTTATGGCGGCGGGTCGTCGGAACGCGCCGTGGGGCAGTGGCTGCGGACGCGCGCGGTCGAGGATGAGGTGTTCCTAATCGCCAAGGGTGGGGCGTCCACGACCGTCACCCCAGCGATGCTGTACAGCAACATAGCCGACACGCTCGACCGGCTCAAAATGGCCTCGGTGGACCTTTACATGATGCACCGCGACAACGTCAACGTGCCGGTCGGCGAGTTTGTCAGCGTGCTCAACGAACACAAACACGCCGGACGCATCAAGGCCTTCGGCGGCAGCAACTGGACGCTGCATCGCGTCGAGGAAGCCAACGCGTGGGCGAAGAAAAATGGCAAGCAGGGTTTCTCGGCCGTATCGAACCAGTTCTCGCTGGCAAGAATGGTGGAACCGCCATGGCCGGGCTGCATCGCCGCGTCAGATCCCACTTCGCGAGCATGGCTTGCGCGGACGGGTTTCGCGCTCATGCCCTGGTCGAGCCAGGCGCGCGGCTTCTTTCTGGACGGCAACGCCGCGCCCGGCAAGTTGGATGACGTTGAACTTTCGCGCTGCTGGTACAGCGATGACAACTTTCAACGCCTCGAACGCACCCGCGAGTTTGCGCGTCGCAAAGGCGTGCTGCCGATCAACATTGCGCTCGCCTATGTGCTGCACCAGCCGTTTCCAACCTTCGCATTGATCGGCCCGCGGTCTATATCAGAACTGCGGACAAGTCTGCCGGCCTTGGATGTGCAAGTGACCGGGGAGGACATGAAATGGCTCAACCTGGAAAGCTGATGGCGGGGAACGCCAACAGCGCCCTCTACTATCAACCTTCGAATCGCTTCAAGCCCACCGGCCTCGTCGATGGCATGGCCGCCAGCTTCATCGTCGCGATCTTTCTGGGCCTCGCCTACGCGTTTGCGATCGGCATGATGCCCATCATCTACGGCGATCTGATCCTCTGTGGCGGGTTTGGATACCTCGTCGGAATCATGACCGCGCGCCTGATGATTCTTCGCAAAGTGCGAAATCTGCGGATCGTGCGCATCGTCGCCATCGTGTCTGCATTGGTCGGCTATTACACGTGCTGGGTGGTGTGGGTCTACTCGATCTTGTCGAAATGGGACACGACGCTCACGCCGACGCCGTTGATCGAGAACCCCGCGTTCCTGTGGCGCGCGATCCTTGCCATCAACGAGCAAGGCACCTGGAGCGTTGGCACCCATGGAATGGCCGGCGGAAATGTGAACGGCATCATGCTCTGGGTCGTCTGGGTCATGGAAGCGACCGGCTTTCTGATCGCGGCCATGGTCGGCGTCAGCCGCGTCCAGATGCCGCCCTACTGCGAAGTGTGCGGCGCATGGTGCCGGGACATCGGCGAGATTTGCACCTTCCAGCCCGGCCACAGCACCCAGATCAAGAAGGCGCTGGAGAGCAAGGATTTCACGGTGATCGAGCAATTCGGCCCAGCGCCGCGCAACAGCCGCTTCTGGAATCGTCTTGACTTGCAGATGTGCGCCGGCTGCGGCGCAACTAATATGGTGACGCTCGTCGTAGTGGGCCGCAGCGGCGCGCGGCCGGTCCTCGGGCGCTACAGCAGCACGCCGACCGGTGGGAGCATTCTCGTGCGGCTGGCATCGCTCGCGGCAGGAGGCCGCCGAAGCGGCAAGGAAGGCGAGACCGATACGTCAACCGTCTTCAGCAACCTGTTGTTGAATCAGGAACAGACCGTTGCGGTGTTGGAGAGTTGCGAGCGGATGGGATTTCCGGGGCCCAAGGCAGTGATAGGGCAAGTCACAAGGTCCAAGTGATATCTGACGATGCAGAGTCATCGCCACTGGTTGAGAACGTGAAATTCGTTCGCGACTGTGATGCCACTCGCTTCCAATTTTCCAACGGCCCGCACAATCGCGCGAGACGACATGTCGCGCGTCGCATCGTTGCTCGAACGAATAACCAGAACTCCGTGATGGCCTCCATGCGCCGCGATGACCAGTTCATGTAATTCGAGAAAGTCATCGTGGTTGCGGGTGATGAACGCCCGATCTTCAATGATCGCGTGCCGCAGTTGGACCGGATCCTTTTCACCCATCATCTTGATGTCTGACGCAAGCTGAACATCGTGCCCCTCACTTCGGAGCAACTTGATCAGCAAGGCCTCCATGCAATCTTCGTCCAGATACAATTTCATCGCCCGTGTGCTCTCCTGATCTTCGCGTGCTCTTCGGGCGGGATGGGACGAAACTTTCCGCCAAATTTATAGTTGGGATCGTTAATTCCAGCCGCCTCCGCCATCGCCTCTTCATACCGAAAATCGTCGTCGATCTCCTTCGGATTCGCCTGACAGTAAGTAATCGCCTCCTGCACTGCTTCAATCGGGAGGGCATAATCGTCAGCCAGCTGCTCCACCGTTCGCGGCTCCTCTGCGTTCACATGCTGGCCATACAACATCCGTGCGGTCAATTTCCGGCCCTTGAGGAACAACTGCTTATAGCTCGACCGGGGGTTGTGCTCCAAAAATCGATAGTTGGTCGAAATGGCACTCATAACGACATCATATCCATTGGTCGGAGAATCGCCCACCCGCTTCTAAGCCCCGCCGGACGATTCATATTCCCCAATTTAAAGCGCTGGCTGAAGGTTTGCCTGTTGCAGAGCAGCTTTACCAGCGCGTCTTTGACTTAAGACCTGATATTATCGCCCCTGCCCATGAGAATTATTCGCTTTGTCCCCTTCGCCTTCCTGTCCGGTGCCCATGGCTTTGCCATTTTCGCGCCATATGCGCTGGTGGTCATGAGCGTATTTCATGTGGTCCACCGCCGGCGGCGAATGGCTGCAAACGCCGCCATGCCAGCGACGATCCCCTTTGCTGAACACGACTCGGCGATTTTGCCCGCCTGATTGTTCCCGTCCATCATGCCAGGACGGCCATCGCCACGCCCGCGCCGGCCGATGCAATCTGGCTGGCCTGACACCGTGTGATTTGTACCTGCGTTCCCACAAGCCAGAGAACGGATGGGCGATGCGCCTGCACGTCGCGCAGGACATCGGCGATCGCTTCGGCGACCGCGGACGGATGAGCGAAATAGCCGCTACAGCGAGGTTGTGCCGAGAAACCAACGGCCGAGAGATCCCACTGTGCGCCGCGCGAACGTCGTTCATCCACAAGGCCGCTGATCCGGGCGGCATCGGCGTCGCCGTCACAAACAATCCCCAATGACTCTTCAAATACATGGTTGGGCACGTCGCCGGGCTCACACGAGATCACCTCGGCGTCGGCCTCGTATCGATCGGCCGCGTTTCGAAGCGCGTTGAAAATAACTGTCTGTCCGGCAGGTTCCACCGCAAGCAGCTTGCGTTGTCCGGAGAGCAACAACCTGCGGGCTATGAGAAACGCCGCGTAATCACGGTCGAACAACACCGCATGCGTCTTGCTTACGCGCGGCGCCTGGCCGACCAGAACAACCGGTATACCCCGCACCAGCAGGCTGCGGTGGAGCGCGGAGGAAGTCTTTGGACAAAGATCGATGACCGCGGAAAATGCGTTGATGAAACTGGGCCGAAACGTGCTCATCCCCACCGACATCTGTGCGTCCGGATTCACGCGCATGATTTCATTCACCAGCGTGGGATCAGTCGACGGGTCGCTGAGAATCAGCCAGCGCCCTTCCTGGCGCATGCTGTCTTCCCGGCTGCCCATGACATACGGACCCCGGCCGATGCTTCGGTCCAGAAGTCCTTCCGCCGCAAGATCGGTCAGCGCCTTGCTGAGCGTCTTGGGATTCACATCAAAGCGCTTGGCGAGTACGCGCTCGCCCGGAAGCTTTCCCGACAATTCGCCCGAGGCAACCGCCGCCCGCAATTGCTCCCGCAAACGTTGAAATTTGTAGCTGAGGGGAGATTTGCTTTCACCGTTGATGCTCATGCGGTTGTCCGCGTTTTCATTCAACATGGTTGCTCCTTACGCGCAGGGGTCGTCAGTCCGTACAAAGCTTGTTTTGTGGCAACGGTTTCCCCGACCAGGGGGAGGGGTCTCGCGTTCGACTAGGGTTATGTCGTCACGATGCCGTCACAATCTTAGAGAAAATCTGCGGTGGTCCGATGTGGACAAAACGACGCGGGTAGATTTCCGGACCTATGATTGATTTCGGATGCTTGAGTGGGATAACGATCTTCGAATCCGCAACACACCTCTCTACCTCGATAGCCGCCAACCCCGGCCGCTCTGTTTTGTGTCGCATGCACACAGCGACCACATCGCGGCTCATGAGCGGTCGATTGCCACGGCTGAGACCGCGGCGCTGGCGTCTTATCGGATCGGCCTGGACCACTGCTGCCGCGTTGCCTACGGCGAGGATGTAAAACTCAGCGGCATCGATTGCTCGATTCGCCTGCAGCCGGCGGGGCATGTGCTGGGCAGCGCAATGCTTCATGTGACCACGCCGAATGGAACAGCACTCTACACCGGAGACTTCAAACTAAGAGAAAGCCTGACAGCGCTCGCCGCAAAACCCGAGGCGGCGGAGGTGCTGGTGATGGAGAGCACGTACGGCCGACCTTTTTTCAAATTTCCCGCCGCGGCGCTCGTGGCGGAGGAACTGGTAGACCGCGTCACCGCCGCGATGCGCGAGGGACGCCAGCCAATTGTCATGGGGTACAGCCTGGGCAAGGCGCAGGAGGCCACGCGCATCCTGACCTTGGCCGGCCTCCCCGTCACCATGCACGGCGCACCCTTCGCCATCAACCGAATTTACGGCGAGCAGGGTGTCGACCTGGGCGATTATCGTCGCTACCGGTTCGAAGATTTTCATGGACCGGCCGCGCTCGATCTGGAAGAACGTGGCGTGCTCATCGCACCCCCTCACGCCGCCCGCACGGGCTTCGCCACCCGGTTCAAACACCCCTGTCGAATCGTCCTGACCGGCTGGGCGCTCTTAAAAGGAGCCCAGTACCGCTACGGCGTCGAGCAAGCGCTTCCGTTCTCCGACCACGCCGACTTTGACGAGCTGCTGGAGCTGATCGAACGCGTCGCGCCCAAAAAAATCTTCACCCATCACGGCTATCGCGACTTCGCAGACGAACTGTGCAAGCGCGGCCACGACGCACAATGCGCCAAACCCGACGCCCAACTCTCCCTTTTCTAAGAAAACGTTATTGGCACCGACTCTGCTTACCAGATGATCGGAGGCCTTATGAAAATGCTGCCAGAGATCGAAAACGGTTCGAAAGTTTCCCCCATTTACCCAGACGGAACAGCCGACACCTCAAGCGCGATGGAGTCGCTCGAACACCGCGTAATGCTGTCAGCCAGCCCGGTTCATTCTGTCGCGTTACACACTGTGAAGCGCGCTGTGCGGGTTGCGCCAATCAATATTGTTGGCCACTATCGGGGCACGCTGACCCTTCGTACGACGCTGACGAATTCCAATGCAGTTTCCGGCGTCAACATCGGCTTCAGCAACGGCGCGTCGACATCCTTCAGTCTCGCCAGCGATTTTGCGAGCTTGGGATTTGGGTCGCCCAACTTCATCGGGTCGAGCGCGCTGACCAATGACGCATTCGTGGCCGCGCTGCCCTCCTCGGGTTTTGGCGGGTCCGGGTTCCTGTTCAATGGCCACGCATCGCCCTCCGTGACTTTCGCTTCGTTTAACAACGGCTCCACATTTCCGTTCAACGGCCGCGTGTCGGTCACGATGAACATCACGTCGGAAACTCGCGCCGGACTTGTGACTGGCGATGTTTCCCTCGGCTCGGTCGGCCTCTTCAACTTCACCGGCGTCATCAAGAACAAAAAGGTGACCCTCGTCTTCTCCGACGGCTCTGGATTTATCTCCGGCAAGGCCAACCAGGCCGGCTTGGCGTTGAGCGGCAGCTTCGCCGATGACGGTCTTTTCAACACGGCGCGCGGAACAATTCGCGTGGTAAGGAACGGGTGACCTGTTCGGCGCATGTCGTTTCGCCAATGCTCTGCCTCCAGTCGTTAGTCGTTGCAACATCGCGAGCTCGGCCGCTCAATTTTTCCTTCCGGTCGATTCGCCGTCTCAGCATCGGATGTTGACGCGCATGCGAGCGGATCGTGACGGATGCTTTCCCGCCCTGTACCATCCCCGACACTCCAACCAAGGCCGCCTATGCCCAGAGAATTCTCCAAGACCCGCTACGACAAAATGCAATACCGCCGCTGCGGCCGCTCCGGCCTCCTCCTCCCAGCCATCTCCCTGGGCGCATGGGAAACCTTCGGCGGCTACAAAGGCGCAGACGTCGCCCGCGACTGCATCTTTTGCGCTTTCGACCTGGGCATCACCCACTTTGACTTCGCCAACAACTACGGCCATCCGCCCGGCAATGCCGAAATCGTCTGCGGCCAGATTCTCAAGGACATGCCGCGCGACGAGCTGATCATCTCCAGCAAGGCCGGCTATCGGATGTGGCCCGGGCCCTACGGCGAGTGGGGCTCACGCAAATATCTCATCGCCTCCTGCGATCAATCGCTCAAGCGCATGGGCGTCGATTACTTCGACATCTTCTATTCCCACCGCCCCGACCCCAATACGCCACTGGAAGAAACGCTCGGCGCGCTGGAGACGCTAGTGCGGCAGGGCAAGGCGATCTACGTCGGCGTAAGCAGCTACAGTGGTGCGCAGTTCTCCGATTCCGTTCGCACCGTCCAGCAACACGACTGGGCGCCCATCACAATTCACCAGCCGTACTACAACATGCTGGCCCGCACGGTGGAGTGGGATCTTCTGCCCCAGACCGAGCGATTCGGCACTGGCGTCATCGCCTTCGCCCCCCTCGCCTCCGGCCTGCTCACCGACAAATATCTAACCGCAGAAGTCCCGCCCGAAAGCCGCGCCGCCAGCATCTGGCCAAAAGAATGGGTCCACAAAAACGCCGCCGAAGAACGCCGCGCCATCCTGAACGGCCTAAACGAAATCGCCAAAGCCCGGGGCCAGTCGCTGGCCCAGATGGCCATCGCCTGGACACTCCGCTGGCCAAGCGTCACGAGTGCCCTCATCGGCGCATCACGCGTCGAGCAAGTCGAAGCAAACGTGAAGGCGCTGGATAACCTGCAATTCTCGGCTGAGGAGTTGGCGAAGATCGATGCCCTGACGCTGCGGCGATGACCGCTAGCTCAAAGCTGCTGACGATGCGCCCGCTACGGCCAAATGAATTATCGAGCGATCCATCGGCATTCAATCGCGCAAGCACGCGCTGCCCATTCCCGCCCCCTAGAAGGAATATCTTCCCATCCTCCGCGACGACCATCGCGGCGAGATTGTCACCACCGCCGGCGTTTAGGGGCACTTGCAGATACCCTCCGGTTCCAAACGATCCATCGGTCGTGCCATCCGCGTTGAGCCGCAAAAGAATGGGCCGCAAATGATTGAACCGCGTTCCACCCAGCAAGATCTTCCCATCGGGCTGAACGTCAAGATATAGTCCACGACGGTTGAAATGCCCCGCCGGCAGCAGCACGACACCATCTCCCCCAAACGTCGTGTCGGCGACCCCATTTGCATCAAAGCGCGCAACCACCGGCCGTCGCAGTTCCGCGTCTTCCGCATATCCGAAAGCAACAAGTTTTCCATCCGGCGCAAATGCGGTCGCACTTACCACAACGGCATCCAGCCCCGTCGTCGCGATGCGGACGACACCTCCATCGCCGAACGTCGTATCCAGCGAACCCGCAACAGCGCTCAGCATCATGCGGCGATCTAGCGATTGAATTAGAGGTCTACGGTCTGACATCGATTGCATAATCCCCGATCCAATCTAAAGTGCGTATCGCGCGACGAGAATGTCGCTGTCATTCCGCGTGGTAATCCCATCGCCCGTATAGGTGATCGTTCCAAACGCCATGAGCTTGTTGTCCGGCGTAAGGCCGATCGAGGTCAGCGTCTCGTTTCCGCCAAAATCCGATGTGACGATGCCGGCCTGTCCAAACGACGCATCAAGCCGGCCCTTCGACGTGTATCGAACCAGGAGAAAGTCCGCATTCCGAGAAGCATTTGTGGACCCGCCGACAATAATCCTGCCATTCGCCTGGATCACCACGTTGCGAAGAACCGGTGCGGCGTTCTGGGACGCGACTACAGTGCTCACAATGCCGTCCTTGCCGAACGAAACATCGGCGCCGCCATCGGCGTTCAATCGAGCGAGAACGAATCGATTCCCAGACCGCCCCGCGAGCAATATTTTCCCGTTTGACTGCGTCGTGACCGCCTTCAGGAAAAAGTCGGCCGTCAACTTTGGCGTGACTACGCCGTTCGTGCCAAAACTGACGTCCGGCCGGAGCGATTCATCGTATCTGCTGACCTGAAGGCCAGGAGATGATCTTGAGAATGGCCCTGCGAGGACAATCTTTCCATGTGGAGCCGCCGCGATGGACGCGCCGTCGGCTTCCGCAGCCGTGAAGGCGCGAGCGTGCAGCCTTAACCCTTTTGGCGAGTAAACGATGAGCCGATCGAGCCCCTGAGACGCTCGCTTGGCAAGCACGGCCAGAGTCCCATCCGTCTCCATCGCAAACCCGAGCAGGCCAAATTCAATCAGCGAGGTCGGCGCTCGATCACTGATGAAGGATCTATCCAACTCCCCTGATGACGTGAACTTCAACAGGCGGGGAAAGCCATAGGTGCCGATTGTTCCGGGGATTGAATAGGCCAACACCACAGCGTCCCGCGGCGTCACTACCATCTGTGCGGGCTTCTGCCCAAAGTAGTAATCCGGGATGGTATTCAGATCGCCGGCGGCACCCACCGCCAGGTCGGGCTCGCCCGAGGCCAAATATCGTTTCAGGAACCGCTGGTCCCGCGTGGACGAAGCGCTTGACCCCAGCAGCATGAACGTCCCATCAGGTCTGATTGCCGCGGCACTGAGCGTGTCGGTGCCGGGCCCACTGACCGGCACATTGGCAACTCCGTCGTGCGCCGCGCCGTAAGTTGGATCAAGTTGGCCGTCGACCGTCGCGCGGGTCAAACGCAGGTCATAATCGAAGTTGGCCGCGTATATTTTTCCGTCGTCGGCGATTTGCAACGGATCTGTATTTTCAATGAAAGCGGCATTGTCCAGCACCGCCCTGCCGTTCGTCCCAAACGACGGGTCCAGCGTGCCCGACGGCGTAATTCTGTATACGAATGTCCCGCCCGTCGTCGATTCAGCGAAGATGATGCGATCGCCCTGGAACTTGGGTATCGGCGAAACATCATTTGCAAAGTCGAGCTCAAAATCGTCCACCGGCGTACTCGCTTTTCCGTCCACGCCGAACGCGCTGTCAGGGCTGCCGTCGGCGTGGAATCGCGCCAACGTGATCACTGTTTTCCCACCGTTGAGCGGGTCGGTCCACATGCAAACCACGAGCTCACCATCCGGCCCCTGATTCACAACCGGGTTGCGATACTTCTCTGCAGGCAGGTCGGTCAGAATTCGTCCGTTCTGACCGAAGTGAGAGTCGAAATGTCCGCTGGCGTCATATCGTTCGATCGCGATCAGCGCATCAATACCCTTTGCTCCGGCAAAGAGAATGCTGCCGTCGGTCTGAACCTCCGCGTCAACAACGTTATGCAATCCGCCGACGCCCAACTTTGTATGAAACAGGCCGCCATTCCGATATTCCGTATCGAGCGTCCCTTGGGCATCGAGGCGTGCGAAGCTGAATTCGTCAAAACCGATGTTGCTGCCAATGAGGATCTTCCCATCGTCTTGCACGGCAATGCGTGTAATTTGCTGGTTGAATGCCGCATCCAGAAACGACGGAACCAGGGCGATCCCCGCCTGGCCGAACGAGTTGTCCCGCGTTCCGTCGCTGTTGAGGCGGAGCACGGCGATGTCACCAAGTGATGCCAAATGCTCCGACGCCGGAATCCCGCCGACGAGAATCTTGCCGTCATCCTGCACGGACACGATGAAGTTACTATAGATCCCCCCAGTGATATCGTTCCCCAGCTCCGCGTTCCCGGCCAGCCCAAAGCTGGTATCCAGCAAGCCATCCGGCTTCAGACGTGCTGCCACAAAATCATCGCTGGCCGCGCGGCGCCGTTCACCGACAACGATCTCACTCCCGTCCGCTTCAACGGCCCCGCCCAGAACATTGAAGCCTTCAGTACCGTTGGTCGCGATGACCAGCTTTCCACCAGTGGCGAAACCCGTGTCAATATCGCCGGGCCTTGCGCTAAGCAGAGTGCGCGACTCCATCGCCTCGATCCACATACACCGCGTATTCGCGACGTAATCGAATTTCATGTTCGTGGCCGTCAGTTCTGAGAAATGGTCTGTCGCCCGCATCAACCCTGTGATGGTTACGTTCGATGTGATGTTACCACTACTACGGCCAGATTCAATTGACGCCCGTCAGCGCCAAGGCTGTATTGCGCACGACCTAGAGGCTGAAAAACAGCCGCTCGCGTGATACAATCTGAAACATGCAACTCCTCCTGAATAATCCAGAGTTGGGAAAATTCATCGACGATCAAGTCAAAGCGGGCCATTTCGCATCGCCTGAGGCAGCCGTTGAGGCCGCGGTGGAGCAGATGATGCGTCAGGCCGACGGAAACGAGTTGGACGACGAGACAGCTGACGCCATCAATCGAGGGGACGATCAGATTGACCGCGGCGAGGGCATTGAGTTCAAGCAGTTTGCGGCGGATTGGCGAAAGAAACTAGCGGCCGGCTGACGCGCATGCCGCAGGCATTCCACATCATCATTTCGCCTGAGGCGGCCGCCGACTTGGCGTCGCTCCACGAGTACATTAGCAAAAATTCGCCGGACAATGCCGCGAAAACTATCGCGCGGATTCTCGATGCGATCGCGCTTCTGGAGAATTTCCCACACCTAAACATTGTCGAACCATCGGAGCAAGAAGACCAGGAATCCGGTTTGTTCGGTTCCCGTCAAGCCATACATCATTTACTTCCGTGTCCTCGAGTCGCAAAGAGCGCTGCGAGTTCTGTCCGTTCGCCATGGAGCGCGACGACCACCGTCGAGTTTCAACTAACGAAGTTTGCGCAAAGTGTCTCCCGTGGAACATCACGACCGCGATCGAACATTCGCTCGCGCACGCCAATTGCTTTCCCTTCATTTGAACGAAAATCCCACCCCAATGTGCCTAGTTGAATGGCATTGGGTATTTGATTGCGACCGTCTGCCTAAAAAGCA
>JBBRHH010000147.1:0-11523 GCA_038222915.1 Tepidisphaerales bacterium | reverse complement strand
CATTCATCTTGAACTGGCAGCAACGATTGTAAAAAGCGGTGAATTCACTTGGCCCGAGCGTCTGTTCCAGCTTTTCGATCATCTTGAGACAGCCGGCGAAATAGCCGCTTGCAAAGGCGTCTACGACGCGTGCGGACTGTGCCGCCAGTTCCTTTTGCGCGTCCGTTGCGCTCTCCACCGGGGCCAGCGGTTCGTAGGTCATGACATATTGGGTCTTCCCCTTCACCTGCAGCCGCCCGACCGGCCTGACAAGAAACTTCCCCGCCAGCAGTTCCATCGTCCGCGCGCTCATTAAAGCATTCGTTCCCGTCGCCTTATTTGCCGATTCCAACCGCGACCCCAAGTTAACCGCATCGCCGAGAACCGTGTAGTTACTCGCATCGGGCGGCCCGGCGTCGCCGACAACCACCTGGCCGGTACTGATCCCCGCACGCATGGAAAGAGTCGGCAGCCCCTGCTCGATCAGCTTGCGATTGAATTCTGGCAGCGTTTGCTCCATCTCCATGACCGCCGTCACCGCATCAATCGCGTGGTTTGGATTGTCTTCCGGAGCCCCAAAGAAACACATGATCCCATCGCCCGCGAAATCCTTCACATAGCCGTGGTGCTTGCGGATGACCGGAACCATCAGTGCAACATACTGACCAATCATCGCGGCCGTCTTCGCGCCGAGCATTTCCGTGATCGTGGTGAAGCCCGCGAGATCGGTGAAGACCACCGTCACCTCCCGCAACTCACCGCTCAGGTGATCGGTCTTGGTTTCGAGAAGGTGATTGACCAGGGCCGGATCAACGTATGAGCGAAACCTCTTGGTGATCTTTTCGCGTTCGGTCGATTCCACAAGAAAGCGGGCCAGCGTGCAGCCGGCCCATACCACGCCAACCACCACGACTGGCCCGGCCATGCCAAGAATTCGATTACCGTAGTCAAAAAGCACAACGGCGTTCAGCACGACATAGAGACCGGCGACAATGAGAGCGATCGGAAGCGCCGGCAATGGACCGCGCCACGCGACGATTGCGGTGATTGCCAGCCCGAACACCAATGTGATCATCCAGGTCATCCATGTCGGCTCAGCGTGCCAGAAATCGCGTTGCAGAATTGCATTGAAGATCACGCCGTGGATAACACCGCCGGGGCATTTGGCGTGAAGGCTGGTGGGTACGAAATCCGCGGCCGCGCCTGTGGCGGTCCATCCAATGATTGCCGCTCGTCCCTCCACGTCGGTTTTCAGCTCCGCCATCTCTGCACCGAGCTCGACCCGAAGAAGACGATTTTGCTGCTGCAGCGGCTTTAACGCAGCAACCGCCAGGAAGAGTTTGCGCTCCGCTGGATCGGTGATGTCCTCGGGCTTGCGGGCGGAATCGGCGTCCGACCAGCCCAGTTTTGTTAACTCACCCATGCACCAATCCACAAGCTTATCCCTGGCCTGCGAATCATCGAGCGCGGGTGGCTTGGCTACAAACGCCTGTCCTTTGTCTGGGTCAACCTGATTGATCAGGAACTTCAACGCATCGTCCATCATTGCATTGTTGGCGATCATGCTGCGGCGGGTATGACAGGCGCGCCACACCTTGTTGATCGAAAGGTGGCCCTTCTGTTCTTTGTGATTGGGCACATCATACATCGTTCGCCAATCACGACTGCCGAACCACGGAATGTCGAAGCTCATCCCCACGTGCTGGCCAAGATTATCTGAATAAAAGCTGCGTAGCGGAATGACGATTTCCTGGCCGCCAGGCGGCAGCAGGGTCAGGCGATCGGCTTCGATCCGAACCTGCCCCGGATCGTTAAAGTCCACACCCATATACGAACAGGCCAGCGCGAGCCCCATCTGCGGCAGCAATCGATTTCGATAATTCACGAACAGCGGTACTCTTCGCACAGCGCCATCGTCGTCGGGAAGGTAGTCGACAAACCCCGACGACGCCGCCGCGTCAGTGAACATGCCCATTGGCGCCAATTCGTTGTTGGAAGTCAGCAGCGGTGGAAGGCCCATCGGAATAGCGTGCGCGAAACGAAGCGCCGAGCGCACGGCCAGCGCCTTGCGATGTTCGATGCCCAGCAATCGCAACAGCGGGGAATCGGAAATCGTTTTGTCGGTTTTGGGCAGCATGTGCTGGCGTAACAGCGCGACCGGAACATCCGATTTCGCCAGCTCATCCCATACGCGTTGGTACATTGCCTCACGTCGGACTTCCAGAAAATGATTATCGATCTGATCCGCCACTTCGGCCTCGCTCAGCTTCCGCGCGGCAAGACGCGATTTGGCCTCTTCCGGCGTCAGTTCCAGGTCGCGGCTCAATTCCTCCCGAAGCGCCTTGCTTCCTGGCGACACCTGGTCCACCGCCGCAAAGGAACAGGAAATCGGCAGCACAGCCCGGCCATATCGCCCCAGCGATTCCGCGAGAGCACGATCGTGATCGATCTCCCGCGTTACCAACTTCGAACCGTTCGGCTGCGCTGCAACCTCGTACGTCACGGCCGTCGGCTCCGAAAAGATCACATCGATCGCTATCGCTTTTGCGCCAGCAATGTTCAGTTGATCAACCAATTCCCCCTCCACCGATCGTGGCCAGGGCCACGCACCAATCGCCTCCAACGCCGCATCATCAATGTCCAGATGCACCAGCCGATCCGTCGGCACCGGCGTAAAGTGCTGGCAATGCCGGGCACGCCAGTCATAAAACCATCGATCCAGCCCGGCCAGCGCGCCTGCAGCATCCAATACGATGACGAGAACAGTGAGCAACACCCCAAAGATGGCGCTGTTGTGGAAGAGTCTGCGTTCAATGCGTGTCATCGTGTTTCAACCCAGTCGACACAAATCCCCGACGCCTTGGAATTGTACCGCATCCGCAGCCCCATTTTGAGTCCGTGGTCACTCAGAATGCAAAGGTGAGCCCGGCGTAGACAAACGTTCGATCTTCAGAGTGTACGAGGGTTCGAGCTGACGGGAGGAACAGGCCGTATCGGAACGCGAACGTGACATCACTGGAGATCTGCCAGTTCACAAAGAGATCAGGCTCGACGCCCAGAAATCGGCGGTTGAACGTCGGCTCGTCAATCGGCGCGTTGCGAGTCAGCTTCTGAAAGATCGAGAAATCAACGCCCGTCTGCAGATGCTGGAACAACGAATTGTCCGGAAGCGGAAACGTCGATGCGGAAAAACGCAGCACCAGCAGGTTGGACACATTCGGGAAGAACGCCAGGCCGGTATTCACCGCTCCAAAGGCATTGAAGCCATGGTCGGCCGATCCAGACGCATTGCCCTGATAGGTATTCGTACTGTTTTCGCGATCACGATCGCCGGACGCAAAGATAAATTCCATTCCCAGGCGCGAGCGGTGCACATCGGTCGGGAGGTAATCGATGCGGACGTCGCCCGCGAAAGCTTCGATGGTTTCGTGCGTCTGGGCAATCGGGTGAACGAGGTTGCCGCCGTTTCTGACGAAGCTGTTCGATAGCCCTCGGCCGCCTTCCAGCACAAACTCGCTGCCATACACCAGGCGGTCTCCCAGATTGCCACTGGATCCAAATCCAAGGTACACGCTGTTGTAATCGAATCGCGTTGTGGTGGTCCCGGCCTCAAGCGTTTCGTTGTGATTGAAGTCTTCCTGAGCCATCAGATAGGCATACGGATGATGCGTGCCGATGGTGGTGCTGAACATCCCGCCAAAGAAGCCCCGGTGGGTGTGCTTGAAGAAGTCCGGCCGCGAACTGTCGAAGTCAACGCTGTCGTGCGGCGTGACACCCGCGACAAGTTTCAATCCAAACCCTTCATATTTCGCGTCGGCCACAACGCCATCAAGGACGCGTGCCAGCACCAGCCCGTTTGCCCAATAAACCAGATCGCGCCCGCCCTGAATGCTCAAATCGCCACTGATCAGCCGCCCTTCCGACATCGCCAGATAGCGCTGAAGATCGAAGCGGTAAAAAAGTCGTTCGACAACGGGAAACAGGCGGTCGCCCCGGCCATCAAAACTATCGCCGGTGTTGAAATCCTGGGCAGTGAATCGACCACGCGCAAAGAACTCGTGGGCGCCGCCGAGGTTGAGCCGGCCATATCCGACCAAATCGTATTGGCGAAGGCCATGATTGTGGCCGCTCACGTCATCCAGGGAGAGGTAGCTGGGGGAAAAATAACCGCCATAATCGACGAGCAACTGCTGGCCCAGCGGCACGTCATGGCCGACCTGCAGGCGCGTCTCACGCTGAATCTGTTCGAGGCGACGCTCGAAGCGTTCCAACTCCACCTGGGCCCATGTCGGTTGGGAAAAACAGACGGTGACCAGCACACACGCAAAGGCCGACCAGATTTGCCGTGCGGTAAACCGCGCGTGCATTCCCTGTTTCATGCAGGCATGGTACCGGTCGCGCACATCATGAACAAATGGCGGGACGCTCAATGTGAGCGGTTGTTCTGAATGGCTGGAGTTCCGGCTGCCGGTCGTCCAACCTGCGGCACCGGCAGATCGATGGTCGTTGCGGCGGCTCGATTTTCGGGACTGACAAGGCCAACGAACGGCACCTTGTCCGGCGACGCCAACTCGACTATTCGCTTTCCATTCGCGTAAGCCTGGATTTCAAAACCGATCCTGTTTGGATAACCAGCAGGCGGAGTTGAAGATAGGTTCGCCCCCGCACCGTACTGACCCGTCGGTGGTGCAACTTTCCATGATGCGATCTCAACGCCGCCTCCGCCGATGCTGACGGTATCGAACTGAATCTTTCCGCCACTGGGCAACGCGTCGGTGGTTTTGAACTGGTCCAGGGCCCGATTGGTCAGGCTCGGGTTGGCAAGGAGAAAACCTTTGTCGGCCCCCTTCTGCGGAGGCAGAACAAATAAATCCATGTCCGCCAGGCCATACCACCGCAGCACGATGTCGAATTTGTCGCCTTTGATCAGATCGTTGATCTGCCGATTGGTCACCGGGCCCTCAAAGCCGCTGACCACCTGAGATCCACTCTGCAGCACCAGATTGCCCTGCGACTGGAGGATCGAAATCAGCCGCTCGTCCGCGGCCGTATGCGCGCCGGAATAGGAAGGATCAACATACGACTCGCTATAAGCCGTCTGCGCCGGCCCGGCCTGATCAGTCTTCACCTTCACCGTCCCCTTCTTCCCGCCAAACGCCACATCGTTCTTCGCCTTCGCGCGGTCGCGCAGGATCGCACGGCCAGTCAGGCTCACCGCCTCTGGCGCAAACGGTGCCTGGTCGTACAGCAGCACATCGGTGCCCCGCAGCGCGAGTGTGTTATTGGGGCTGTGAATCTTGCAATCGTGCTCCGGACCCCCTGCCTCAATGTTGTATTCCAGCCGGCCATATTCCATTCCCAGATCGGTCTTTAGACGACCCGCCTGCAACACCTTTACGGTTGTCAATCGGTCCAATGTGACGGTCTGATCCGGCGGGATATGAAACGTGACCGACGAGCGCAGGCCGGTACGAAGCTCGGCGCCTTCGGGCAAGCTGAGACCCTCCGTTGCCGGCCGCCACGGTTGCTGTGCTGTGATTCTGAATTGAACGTTCCCCTTCACCGCCGTCACCGTTGTATTGACCGATGCACCCTTCGTGGCAGGTTGCGTGCTGTCGGCTGCCTGCAACGAAATGCCACAAAACATCATGAGACAGATCGCACTCGCGCCGATTCCGATCGCCGGAAACTTGATGGCCATCAGAGAATCTTAACCAAAAGTTGTCCGATCCGCCCGCTTAAAGGATTTTTGACGTGTTTTCCCGTGAGGTCGGAAACGCTGTTGGCCACCACCTGCACGAGGTATGTTCCGTTTTGTGCCGTCGTGAACGTGCCCGCGGGCCCAGTGATGCTATACGTCGCCGTCAACGGCGTCCCATTAACCGCCCGGTCCACCGACAGCAAAACGGCCTTCTGCTTGAACGCATGCGGGCCACTCACGAGCAGATCGTTGTTGCCCAAAGACGACCTCTGGACAGCAAGATCGTCCACATATTTCACACTGAAAGTGATCGTAGCCGAGCTCGCGGTCAGAGCGCCTCGCGCAACCAGCTTGGCCGAAGGTATCGCCCGATCGGCGGTGGTGAGCGCGGTGAGACTCAGTCGATAAGTGGTTGTCGTCGTGGTCGACCGATTGGTCACGCGAACCGTATATTCTCCCGCTGCAAGCGTGACACTAAGGGCCTGTTGACCACTCCCTTGCGCGACGATCTCAGACTTTTCCAACGTTCCGTTTTGGTTGGCATCCTGGAGCACCTGAAGAAGCAAATCGCCGGCGGCCGTCTTTTTCGCCGTCGCGAGCACGGTTGTGTTCAACTTGACGGTCGAAGTGTGATCCAGCGCAAAGCCTTCGTCGGAGAACGCGTTGGCCGAGAGGCTCGCGCTGAAAGTAGTCGGTGTAGCTCCCTGTAGAAATTCCTGCAGCAGATTTGGCGATGCGGAGTTGAACGTGCCGGTTCCATCATTAATCAGGACCGTCGCCTTGTTGGTCGAACCATCCGTCGCGATTAAATCGGGATTGGCATCGCCGTTAAAATTACCTGCGACGATCGACGTGGGTGCATTTCCACCCTCGAACGTTTTGACCGAACCGAACGTCGCACCGCCAAGGTTTGGCATGAAGTTCACGGTGCCACTCGTGCCACTGGTGAACGCAAGGTCAACATTCCCTTCAGCAGCGAAATCACCCGCGACGATGAAAGAGGGAACAACGTTGACCGGAATAGTCTTTGGCGCCAGGAATGACCCGGTCCCGGCGCCGCGAACGATGCTGACGTCCTGGCTACCGCCGTCAGCGACCGCCAGATCGACATTTGTGTCCGCGTCAAAGTCGCCCACTGCAATCGATGTTGGTTTTTTCCCAGCCGCGAAACTTTTCGCAGCTCCAAACGTGCCATTCCCCTTCCCAAGCAGCACACTGACCGTGTTTGCGCCGGCGTTGGCAGTGACAATATCCGGCTTGGTGTCCTTGTTGACGTCCAGCACGGCAAGCGCCACTGGAAGTTTCCCGGTGGCAAATACTTTCTGAGCGGCGAAGGAACCATGTCCGTTGCCAAGCAGCACGCTGACGGTTTGGCTCAGGCTGTTGGTCGCGATGATGTCCAGGTTTCCGTCCTTATTAACATCTGCGACAGTGACCGCCGACGGCTTGCTTCCGACCGCGAACTTCTTCACAGCCTTGAATTTTCCGTCGCCCAGATTGATCAATACGCCGACGCTCTTGCTGCCGGAGTTGGCAGTGACGACGTCATTGACGGCATCGCCGGTGAAATCACCCGCGGCGATGGAAACCGGCGCGGAGCCAGCGCCAGTACTGAAATCGGCCCGCGGGTCGAACCCTCCTGCGCCATTTCCCAGCATTACGCTGATGCTGGATCCGCCTTGATTGGCCGTGACCAAGTCGGCGAGAAGGTCGCCATTTAAGTCGATGGCAGCGCTGGCGCTCGGTCCACGCGCAGTGGAAAATTGTTCGCCCGCCAGAAACGAGCCATTACTCTTCTTATAGAGGACGTTCACGCTGTTGCCCGCGCTGTCGGCCGAAACCACATCCGCCTGACCGTCACTGTTGTAATCCGCAACCGCGAGAGACGTCGTCGCATTGCCCGTGGCATAGTCGTGTTGCGCGCCGAAGGTGCCGTCACCCGCTCCGAGTCGAATGCTCAGACTGCCGTTGACGCGATCCGCAGTAATAAAGTCAGCCTTGCTGTCGCCATTAAAATCCCCGGCAAGCACAAACGAAGCGACTTTGCCTGCCGTGACAGATCGCTTGGGACTGAAGCTCCCCGCGCCATCGTCGACTAAAAGCGTGACAGTGCTCGAACCACCATTCGCGACAATCAGATCCGGCACCGTGTCGCCGTCAAAATCAGCGGCCGCAAGCGAAACAGGCGCGACGCCCGTGCCGAATTGCTTCGCCGCCGCAAAGCCCCCGCTCCCATTGCCCGTCAAAACGCTCACGTTGTTGCTCAGGCGGTTGGCGGTTGCAATGTCCGATTTCGTGTCCCCATTGAAGTCTCCGACAATTACAGCAACCGGCCCGGTCCCAACCGTGAAATCATGCTTCGCCCCAAACGAGCCATGCCCGTCGCCCAGGAGGACACTGACACTCTTCCCACCCGCGTTTGCTGTAACAAGATCTGGAAACGTATCCCCGTTAAAGTCCCCCGTCGCGATGGATTCAGGACTGGCCCCGGCGACAAACTTCTTCGCTGTAGAGAATGAACCGTCCCCTGCGCCAAGCAACACGCTGATGCTGCCGCTCTCGTTGGCGGTGGCAATATCCATAATGCCGTCTTTATTGAAATCCCCGGCAACCAGCGCCACCGGATGAACCCCGACGGCCACGGTCGTCGGATCAGCAAACGTCCCACCCCCAAGTTCGAGATCCACTGCGATCACATTCTGCGCGGTTCGGGTCGCCGCAAAGTCTGCCCGGAAGTCGCCGTCGAAATCGGCGGCAACGACACTGGCAAGGCAAATGCGGGTTTCCAGCGGCTCAAGTGCCGACCTTCTGCGATGATTCAAAGCAACTTTCATCATGATGTACAAAGAGTTCCTCTTGCGTGTCGCTTCAACGTCGAAACGTGTCCTCGGCTCTCCAGAGTAGAGACATCCTAACCGGAGACCTCGCACGACTGCACCACCCGAATTCGGAAATTCGCGCAGTTGTAGCGCGAATAGAACGCCATCGTGACGGCCTCTGCTACCCGTGAACGCGCAGCGATAACGCGGGTAGATACTGACAATGAAGAACACCACGCGTGGCCAAAGTCCATTTAATCCTATCAAACGCTTTGTAACGATTGTTCTGGCCATTCCGGCGCTTTATGCCGGAATCGCGTCGGCTGTCTCGGTGCGCGCGGTCCGTATTCAAGACAATTATGTCTCCTCCGGAAGCACGGCGGCCGGCTCCGTCTTGTTGGATGACGACAAATCACTTCCGGCCGATGTCAAGATCCGAATTACCATCCTCAAGCGAGTCGACATCTCCAGCGCCTCCGCTGAAAAGCCCGGCGAGACGTCAAAAGTTCTCATCGACAAACCCCTCGACCAACACCTCGCAGACGGCATCGCATTCGAGTTCGACGCCGGCACGTGTCTCGCGGGCGAGATGCGGGCTCACGTCGAGATCACCGCGCCCGGCCACGCCGGCCTCCTCGCCGAAGGCTGGTCGGAGCCGGTCAACATCGGCATCCGAAAACGAGTCAGCCTCGCAGGCGATTGGGATGTAAAGAGTATTGAACCCTACGGCTACAAGACGACCGCTCGGCCGAAAGAATGGAAACCGCCCGAACTGAAAACCGTCCACCTGCCCGGCGTGCTCCTTCAAGACGAGTGGTTCCGTGGCTGGATCACGGTCAGCCGCGAAATATCCATTCCCAACACGGGCAACGAACAGCCACGATTCCTTCGTCTCTCGGGCGTGGCGGACAGCGCCGCGGTGACCATCAACAACGCCCCCCTGCCAGAGACCCGGCCCATCGAAGAAATGTCGGTCCTCTCGCACTGGATCGAGTTTCACAGCCAATACAAAGGCGAAGAAAACGCCAAAACCCGAATGCTCTTCCTGGATCTCCAGCCACAAGGTCCGGTGAAACTGGCACTGCCGGCCCCCCTTACGAGTGACAGCAAGGCAAAAGTAGAGATGCGCATCCGCGACACCAGCGGCATGTTTCGCGGCCGGCCCAAACCAGGCATCCGCGGCGACCTGCACCTGGATCTCACACCCGCCGTGTATGTAAAAGACATCACCTTCGACACCGAAAAGACGGCCGATGATCGCAGGTTCAAATTCAGCGTCACCCTTGCCAACGAATCCGGCAAGGATTTCCACGGCAAGCTGCGAAGCATCTACGGCCGCTACGACGGCAAGATCGCCTACACTGGCAGCTGCCCGGCTTATGCGACCACCGACCAGCCGGTGGAGTTGAAATCCGGCTCCAACACAATCGAAGTCAGCCGCGACGAAAAGCCGCGCTTCGACACATGTCACGCTACGTTCGTTCTGCTCGATGACGCCGGCAAGGACATTGATGGTGATGGCATCAATTTCCACACCGTCACCTTCGAAGTGCGCAATCGCCGTGATTTTTACCTGAACAACGAGCGGTTCATCGTCAAAGCGCAGGGCAGTTCAGGCGAGGCCGCCCACCAGCGGTGGCAGTTGCGCGTCATGGCGGGCAACGCCTTCCGCGGCCCTACCGATCCGAACCAGATCAACCTCTATCAGTCCGAAGGCCTACTCACCAGCGCCGGCGGCGCACTTCTCGCGTCGGTCGAGAAGTGCATGTTCTATAACCCGAAAGACACGTCAAATATCACTAAGGCCGTAAAGGGATTCACCACAATCCTCTCGGATTGCCCCGGCATCATCATGTGGGAGGCCACCAATGAACTGCACGGCGAACCCGAAGAGGCGCGCGTCGCCATCCTCGAAGCTTTCCACAAACTCGATCCTTACCACCGGCCCGTTCTCGCCACCAAAGGCAGTGGCGAATGGGAGGCCGAGGCGCGCGACGGACGCGTCAAGGGTGTCGACGTCGTCGGCTGCCAGTATCTGCTGAGCAAGGAAGGCGTCGACTCCATCGCGGCCGCCGTCACCGAGCAGCCGATCATGAGCACCGAAGTCAACTGGAACGACGCCAGCTTCGCCCGCGACGGCCTCTGGCAATACTGGCTCGACAAAGGCGTCGCCGGCTCACTCCTCTTCGATTACAGCGGCGGCGCGCTCGATCAACCTGTCCCCGCGGTGCCGCCCCCGGATGATGATCCAGTTGGAATGTTGATCAAGCGCGGCAATCGCGATCTATACCAGGATCTGGTTGCGACGGCCGTCCAGCAACCGGATGGCAAGGTGGCCGTTCGCCTCGGCAATCAAATGCCCTATGCGCTGCACGACATCAGCGTCAGGGTTCAGAAGCTGGGGCGCGTCACGTTACCCGACCTCGCACCGGGAGCGGCCGCGACGATCATTATTCCCCACGAACCGTCGCCCGATCCAAAACAAACCGCAATCCTGCGAGCCGAATACATGACTCACGGCGGCCTTCAGCACATCGCCATTCTCACCCCGATAATCTCGAACCCTCTGAAGGGTGGTGCCAAGTGAACTATTCCAGACTGACCGCTGCTCTTTCCCTACTGCTCATCGGAAGCAACGCCATCGCCGAGTGCACGCTGACCGAAAGCCGGCGCAAGTTCGAAGGCGCTGAGCACAACATCGTCCATATGGAAAACGAGCGGATCATTGTCGAAGTTGTGCCGGAGCTCGAAGGCCGGATCATCAAGTACGCCGACAAGACCAAGCCGAACTCCGGCTTCGAAGGCCTCGACGACTGCCCCTATCACTACGGCGGCCGATGGGAAGGCGTCCCGTTTCAATATCACGTGGACGCCAAAGGACCCGATCGCGCCTCTGTGACCGTCAGCGGCGGCGGCAAAATCGCCGTTGCGCTCCTGCACATGCTGACGGGCGCTGATGTCGCCAGCCCACTCGACCTGAAGGTCGAGCGCACCATGAGCATCGAGCCCAACAGCACGCGATTG
>JBBRHH010000146.1:0-11570 GCA_038222915.1 Tepidisphaerales bacterium | reverse complement strand
CTCTTCGCCACCAACATGACCAGCTTCGCCATCATCGGCAGCTCGGGCATGGCCTACAAAGTCGGCATCGGCGTTTTTGGCATGATGGCCAGCTCGTCCGGCCTCATCATCCCCCTCACCCTCTTCGTCATCGGCACCCGCCTCTGGGCCCTGGGCAAACGCTTTGGCCACATGACCCAGGTCGGCTACTTCCGCGACCGATGGGACTGCTCCAAAACCGGCACCGTCATCTTCCTTCTCACCGCCGGCATGATGATCCCGTATTTGATCATCTCCATCGTCGGCGGCGGCACCATCCTCGAAGCCCTCACCGGCGGCAAAATCTCCTACTCACTCGGCGGAGCCATCGTCGCCCTGGTCGTCATGGGCAACGTCTTCTTCGGCGGCATGCGCGGCGCAGTCTGGGTCAACGTCTTCCAGACCATCCTCTTCCTCTGCTTCGGCGCAATCGCCTTCACCGTCATCGGCCACAACATCGATGGCGGCCAGGGCTTCCACCACGCGGTGACCAACCTGATCAATCACCCGAATCCCACCATGAAACAGGTGCTCAATCGTGAGCGCATCCCCACCACCACATTCCTCAGCTACATCCTCATCCCCCTCTCCTCGATCATGTTCCCGCACATGTCCATCATGTGCTTCACCGCCCGCAAGGTGACCGCCTTCCGTAAGACCGTCATTCTGTACCCGCTCTGCATCATGGCCATCTGGCTCCCCTGTGTGTATCTCGGCGCGATCGCCAACGGGCAACCCAAGATCAACGCACAGTTGGCCGCCAGCTCCGAATCGATGTCGCATTGGCTTGAACATCCGGAGACATCTGCGCCGCCGCTCGTAAAACTTTTATCGCAGGACGAAAAGGGGCTGGCGCTGGTTGAACAGGCCAAGGCCGGCGGGATGTCGCCCGATCAGTTCGGTGATCAATTGTTCCCCATCGTCAATCCCATCAAGAATGCCGGGCTCAAGGCGGACATTATCAAACAGATCGGCGGCCTCTCCCATTCCGGCGGCACGCCCGACGCGGTGCTGCTCAAGATGCTGCACGTCTACGTGCCGCCATTGCTGGCCGGCCTCCTCGCCGCCGGCATTATCTCCGCCGTCATGGGCTCCGACTGCCACCAGATTCTCGCGCTCTCCACGATGTTCACCAAGGACATCTTCGACTACTACGGCGGCCGAAAACGCTTCGGCGAAAAGGGCACCGTCTTCGTCGGCCGAACCTTTATCATCCTCGCCAATCTTGTCGCGTACCTCATCGCGCTGACAAAACCCCAGATCTTCGAGCTCGCCATCTCCTGGGCCTTTTCTGGCTTCGCCTCGCTCGCGCCCGTGATGCTAGCCGCCCTCTTCTGGAAACGCAGCACCAAGTACGGTGCGCTCAGCGCCGCCATCTTCGTCGGCACGGCCATTATCTCCGTTGGAATTGTCGAACACCTTCACCAGCCGCCGCACGGCCAGCAATTCCCGGCCGAGCTCACCCTCTGGTCGCTCGGCCAACATGCCGTCCTCACCATCTCCAAAACCGGGAAATTGGCGATATTCGGTTTCATGCCGGTGGTCCCCATGGTCCTCGGCTCAGCAGTCTGCGTCGTCCTGTTTTCGCTCCTCACCCGCACGCCGTCACTGGCAACCCTCGCCCGTTACTTCCCGAAAGGCAGCAGCGTAGCGATTCCGACAGGAGCAACCGTAGCACTAAGCCACTGACCTATAATGAGCACCCATGCGATCCGCGAACTTCGCATCCCCGCACCACCAAGATAACCGCGCGGGAGGTGCCGCATGAATATCGCCATCCTCGCGGCCGGTGCTGGCGGGATGTACTGCGGCAGTTGCATGCGCGACAGCACGCTCGCCTCCGCCCTCATCCGGGCCGGCCACAGCGCCACTCTCGTCCCGCTTTACACGCCACTCAAAACCGACTCGCCCAACCAGTCCGTCAACGAAGTCTTCTACGGCGGCGTCAACGTCTATCTACAGTTCGCCTCGCGTATCTTCCGCCACACGCCTCGTTTCCTCGACTGGATCTTCGACCGCAAATGGCTCCTCCGATGGGCGGGCAGCGCCGGCGCACAAACCTCCCCCGCCAAGCTCGGCCCCTTCACCCTCAGCATCCTGCGCGGCGAGCACGGCATGCAGATCAAGGAGCTGCGCCGCCTGATCGGCTACCTGAAGGAATACGTCAAGCCAACCGTCGTAAGCCTCCCGAACGCCATGTTCATCGGCATGGCAAAGATGATCCGCGAAGAACTCGGAGCCGCCGTCGTCTGCGAGCTCACCGGCGAAGACATCTTCCTCGACGCCATGATCGAGCCCTACCTCTCGCAGGCCCGCGACATCATCCGCGAGCGCAGCGCCGACGTCGACGCCTTCGTCTCCACCAGCAATTACTACGCGGACAGGATGGCCGACTATCTCGCCATCCCTCGCCAGCGCATCGCGGTCGTCTATCCGGGCGTCGACAAGGAAGTGCGCGTCGCCCCATCGCAGCGGCCCCCAAACCTGAACGGCCACGCCCCCGTCATCGCCTACCTCGCCCGCATCTGCCCGGAAAAAGGCCTCGACCGGTTGATCGATGCTTTCGAAATCCTCCGCCGACTCCCGCAAATGTCCGACGCGCGGCTGCGCATCGCCGGCTATCTTGGCGGCGCAAATCACAAGTGGTTTGAGCAGCTTCAAAAAAGCGCCCAATCGCGAGGCCTGTCGGGGAATGTCGAATACCTCGGCGAAGTGGACCTGGCCGGCAAAATAAACCTGTTCGACAACGCCGACGTCCTCTGCGTCCCCACCGCCTATGCCGAGCCCAAAGGCATCTACATTCTCGAAGCCCTTGCCCGCGGCCTTCCAGTTGTCCAGCCCGCCCACGGCGCGTTCCCAGAACTCATCGCCGAAACCAATGGCGGCCTCCTCGCCCCCAACAATAATCCCGACGCCCTCGCCCACGCGCTCGCCGATCTATTGGGCAATGCCGAGCAGCGCCGCCACCACAGCGCTGCCGGCCGCGCTGCGGTTCACGATCGATTTACCGACGACCACATGGCCGCCAACATGTTGAAGGTGTACGAAAGCAGCGTCGCGCCCGCACGGTTCGCCGCACAATCGGTGAGATGATGGACAAGTCGACTTTAGAAGGTCGTCGACTGGACCGAGCTGGTGGAGACCACCGCATCCGCGATGGCGACGCGATAATAGATGATCGTGTCGGTGAGATAGTTCAGCACCTTCCGCTTCACGACCGCATCAAAATCATGCACCGGCAGCGTCGCCAGCGCGCCTCCGGCATTGACCAGTTTATAGGTGTTGATCTTCGCAAGGATCGCCTGCCCATGGGCGTCGGTCTGTCCGAAGACCGTATAACCGTGCTGCGTTCCATGCGCGTCGATGAGCGGATTGTCGGTGACGTTAAAGTAGAACTCGACGGCCGCCGCATCGGCCCCGCTGGGCCGCGCCATCGCGATGGTTCCCGCGAGGTTGGTCCCCGGCACAAGCCCCACCGTGCCGCGCTTCGGGTTGGCAACAATGTTGTTCGAAGGAAGAATGCGATACCGCCCGGCCTGTATGATGTCGATCCCCTCGGCGGTCTGGCTGCGCCGCTGCGCGAAGGTGTAGTCGTAGTCGCCGAGATTCACGTGCTTCACATAGTTGGCGACGGTGGTGGCAAGCGTCGAATCAGTCGACAGGGTCACGTCAAAGTTGCCCGCGTACGTCCGGAAGTGAATGACCTTGGCGCCCGTATTTGCCTTGACGACGACGTCCATGTTCCCGCCGGCCGTGCCATTGCCGCTGGGCGTCGACGCGCCGTTGAACTCGGCATCCAGCTTGTTGCCGGCCGAGTCGGTGATCTTTGCTCCAAGTAGCGCCACCCGGTAAGCCGTAGTCGTGTAGGTGACGTTGGCACTGAGCGTGATCTGCTTGCCCTTCACGGCGGCGATTGGGGTCAGCCGCACATCGTCCGCCGTGTGAAACTTACGATCCTTCCCTGCCGTGAACATCAGCACCGTGTTGCGATTGACCGTCGAGGCTTTCAGCGCGATGTCGGTGGTGAGCACGATCTGCCCGCGATTGTCCGCCGCGATCGACGTGATGTGCGGCACAACCGACGTCATGGTCCTGCCTTCCAGCGGCTGAAAGGCAGGTGCAACATGGCGCGAGGTCTTCGCGCGTCGGCGACGAAGAAACTTCGAGATGTCCGGTATTCGAAACTTCATGATGGTTCCTTGATTCCAGGAAGCGCGAGGCTCTGCCTAGTGCCGCGGCTTGACGCCCGGCTTGGGCGTCGCGGTGATGTCCATGCCAATGGCGATACGGGTGATGCGTATAAGGTCGGCGCTGGGTTTCACATGATCGCCGCGTAGTTGAACCGTCGTGGCGTTGTTGACCGGAAGCTGCGTGAGGGCCGAGCTGATGTCGGAGCCGATGTTGGTATCGCCGCTGGCATCAATGATCTGGTGCCTTGCAAGCGCATCCATCACCGCCAGGCCGCCCTTGTTGATGATCTTGCCAAAGACCGAGTAACCCGGGCTGTTGGTGGACTTGTTCAGCGAGGGATTGCTCTGCACATTGAAGAACCACTCGCTGGTGCCGGTGTTCGAGTTCGTCTGACGTGCTTCGGCCAATGTTCCGCGCGCGTTCTTGATCCCGGCCTCGATCGGCACCGGGGCGGTGGTGTTGACCTTGGTGATCGTGTCACTCGAAGTGATGTTGTAGCCGCCGCCCTGGATGACCGCGATGCCATCGTCGGCAATGGTGGTTTCACGATGGATGAATCCACTGTCATACGCTCCGAAATTGGCGTACAGCATGAAATTGTTGACCGTCGCGGTGACCGTGCTTCGGAACAGGCGAACATCCATGTCGCCCGCAGTGGTGTAGAAGCGCGCAACAGGACTGCCCGTGGTTACGCGGGTAACGACATCGAACACAGAACCGGGCGTGCCGCGGCCGGTGAAGTGGGATGATCCGTTGAATTGCCCGTCCAGCTTGACGCCGTCGGTTCCGACTATGCCCGGCGAGTTGAGGAAAACGCGATAGGGTGTGTTGGGGCGGCGCCTGGTGATGAGGGTCAGCTCGTGGAGGTGCGAATCGTAGATGATCCGGGTGCGCAGGCGACTGTCGTCCTTGGTTCCAAATCGGCCGTCCGCGCCGGCGGTGTAGATGCCGATGTTCTTTTTCGAGAGCGTCTTGGCCTTGATGCCCCGGCTGAAATCGAGGGTGACTACGCCTCGGTTGTCGGCGAACATGTTGACGATCCGCGGGATGGGGTTGGAGGAGAGCAGTAGCCGTCCCTCCAGGGTTTGGAGGTGCGGGAAGGTGGAATCGCCAGTGGGCGCGCTTGTTGGGCGCGCGGGGATGAGGCGCTTGAATAACGATGTAAATCGTTTGATCACTATTTGGGTCTCCGCCAGCCCACTACACTATCGACACTGGATAGCTAACACTGGATAGCCAGCCCCTCGCTAAACATCTTGCGCTTGAGCAGCCGCCGGATTAGGAACATCCGTTGCGGTAAGACATTACAGTTTACTCCGCTCATCAGGATTGTCAAAAAAACTTTACGCCCGGCTGAGATATTGTTTGGTCTCAGTATTGATGCGGACGACCTCGCCGAGTTCGATGAATGGGGGGACGCGGGTTTTGAGGCCGGTCTCGAGGGTGGCGTCTTTTTGCTGGTTGGTGGCGGTTGCGCCTTTTATGCCTGGGGCCGTGTCGGTGACCTTCAGATCGACGGTCTTGGGCAACTCGTAGCTGACGACCTTATTCTCGTGGAACATGGCCATCATGGGGGTGTTGGGTTTCAGGAAGAGGATGTCGTCTCCGAAGACTTCCTTGGGGATGCAGTCCTGCTCGAAGGTTTCAAGATCCATGATCCAGTGGCCTTCATTATCGGAATATAGGTACTCGACCTGACGGCGATCGAGGACTGCGGTCTGGATGTCGTCGGTGGCTCCAACGCGCTTGTCCTGGATGGTGCCCTTGCCCACGTCGCGCAGCTTGAACTGGACCTTGGCGCGGAGGTTGCCCGGGGTGTTGTGGTCGGCGTTGGTGACCACAAAAAGCTTTCCGTCGATAATGACAGCCTGGCCCCGACGAATTTCACTCGCTCGCATGGTTTCCTCTTACTCTCTGTATGGTAAAGCCTCAAAATATACGAGGCGTTAGGCGAAAAGGTCGGGGAATGTAGCAATTCATGGTTGTGGCGTCAAAGGCATTGGTCAGTCGATGGAGGCCTCCAAGTGCTCCACGACCTGCTCGAGGCGGCGCATGCGCTGTGGGGTCAGGGCGACTGTTCCGTACCGGATGCGGTAAAAAAGTCGGGTGAGGCGGCGGACTACTTCGTATTCCTGGCGTGGCAGCAGCAGATGATCGGTGAACTCCATGGGGGTGAGGTGGTTGGGGCGGATGAAGTTGCGGCGGGCGAGGGCGGTGATGAGGTCGTCGTAGAAGGCGAGCTGTTCGGCGAGGCGGAGCTGTTCTTTGGGGGAGAGGCCGGCGATCCCGATTCGGGCGGCACGGTGGCGGAGGCGGCGGTGGTGGATGGCGCGGGCGGTTCTGAAGGTTATGAAGCAGAGGCCTGCCGAGACAACGATGGTGCTGAGGGAGAGGATGGGGAAATCCATCGCGAGGGAGTCGCGCAGCCGCTGCAAGCTGGATTTTGCGCCGTGGAGGAAGGCGGCGCTGTCGCCGGCGGCGCGCATCATGCGGTTGTCGATGTTGTTGATGGTGCTTTCGCGGGAGGCGTGGTCGTAGGCGATGACGTTTTCGCCCCACTTGTATTCGAGGAAGTCGAAGAAGTGTTTGGTGGCCTGCCACCAGGATTGTTTGGAGGAGGATTCGGCGATGCGGCCGCTGGTGGGATCGAAGGTGAGCCAGCCGTCGCCGGTGAGGACTTCGCACCAGGCGTGGGCGTGGGACTGGCGGACGATGAAGTAGCCGCCCATTGCATTGTAATCGTCGCACTTAAAACCGATCACCATGCGGGCGGGGATGCCGATGCTCTGGCACATGAGGGTCATGGCGCTGGCGAAGTATTCACAGTGCCCTTTTTTCGCCTTGGTGAGGAAGGTGAGAACCGGATCTTCCCCGCCATCCATCGCGGCGCGCATTTCCTTGTTGCTGCTTAGATCGAGCGTGTAGCCGTAGTTTCGCTGGAGGTAGAGCTCGATGCGGCGGGCGATGTCGCGGTTGGAGGGGAGGATTTCCTCGGCTTTGGAACGGTCGACGTTTTCAGCGCCGATGATGGCGGGATTGCGGGTGAATTTTTCGATCTCGAGGATGGTTTGGCGGATGGTGCTGAAGTCGCGGTTGGTCTGGTAGGCAGGGAGCAGGACTTCGTTGCCTGATGTGGAATGCAGGCGGTTGGTGGACCAGACTTCATAGTCGATGGATTGCTGGGTGTCGGACTGGGTGAAGCCCTGCAGGGCGTCGTCGGCGGAGGAGAAGCCGATGCGGGGTTCGTGGCTGCTGAGCACGCGGAGGGCGACGGGGCCGCCCATGGCGAAAATCGTTCGGCCGCCGGTGGGATCGAGGTTGATGCGCTGGTGCCACATTTCGGTGCCGCGCGGCGTGTTGGAATAGAGGAGGAACGGGCTGCCCTGGGGGGTGCTTTCTATGCCAACGAGGTTGGCGGAGAAGGTGTGATCCCACTTGCGGATGCCTTTGAGGCCATAGGTGTTGTAGGTGAGGCCGCGAAGGAGGAGGGTGCCACCTTCGACGCGTTTTTCGTTGTTGGATTCGAAGGTGCGCGGGTTGTAGGCGCCCCTGGAGAGAACGACGCGGGCGAGAGGCGTGGTGTTTTGCTGGATGTTGTAGACGTCCTCGAAGCCGACGTTTTCGCTGAAGCCGGTCATGGCATCGCGGCTGCGGAGCTGGAAATTTCCGAGGACGCCCGCGCCCGAGCCGCGGGGGAAGAAGAGGAAGGTGACGACGGCCATGGTGATGGCGACGAAGGCGACGAACGCCGTGAAGCGGCGCATGGAGCGCGGGAGGAAGGTTTGATCCTGGCGGAGGGTGGCGGGGCTGATTTTTTCTTCGGGGATGGCGAAGTTGGATTTGGCTCTTTCGGTTTCGACCTTCAGATGGAAGAGGAGGCAGCAGTAGAGGGCGATGACCAGATAGACCATGAGAATGACGGCGAACAGGAGGGAGGTGGCGTTGATGGAGCCGGCGACCATGAGGAGAAGGCTGAGGACGAGCATCTGGGCGTAGTCGCGGTTGGCGCGGCATTCGAAGAGCTTGACGATCTGGAGGAGGACGAGGAACTGGCCAATGAGGATGAGGGGCTGGCCGCCGGCGTGGCCGAGGAGGATCTGCTGGCTGACGAAGACGAGGGCGGTGACGGTGATGGTGTTGGCGAGCCAGCGTGGGAGCGGGGTGAAGCGGTTGGAGCGGACGAGCCAGGCGTTGAGTGCGATGGCGGCGAGGCCCAGAACCCAGATGAGCGGAGCTTCAGCGGCGAGGGCGAAGCCGGTGACGCCGATGATGAGCACCAGGTAGAGGGTTGGTCGGAATTGACGGAGGTTGTACATACTAGAGACTGGAAACTTGAGACTTGGTGCTGGACACTTCTCCTACATTCGCTGGGTCCTGTTCTGCGGGCATTGTTTCCTTGAAATTTACTGTGGGGTCGAAGTTGAAGGCGTTGGCCTGGGTGGAGGCTGCGGGGATTACGATCCAGTTGGTACGAGCCGAGTTGTCGAGGAGATCGGGTTGGATGTCGTGGGGGGTGAAGAGGATTGCGGTGGTGGCGGAGCGGACGAGGTTGCGGCCGGCGGCGACAAGGTCGGAGGTGGAGTGGTGGAGGTTGAGGGGGAGGCAGGCGAGGAGGGTGAGGAGGTCGCGGGAGTGTCGTTTGCCGCGGCTGGGGTTGATGCCGATCCATTCGTCGGACCAGGCGAAGAGGCCGACGGCGAGGCCGGCCTCGAGGGCGTGGTTGATGAGGGAAGCGGCCATGGCGATGGTGCGTTCGATGGCGGCGTGCTGGGCTACGGTGCGCTCTCGAAGGGAGGTATCGACGAAGATGAAGAGCCGGGGCGGGGCGACCTGGGTCATTTCGTTGGAGACGATCTGGCCGGTGCGGGCGCTGCGACGCCAGTTGATGAAGCGGGGATTTTCGCCGGAGCGGTATTCCTTGACGCCGTAGAACTCGTCGTGGCCGCCGCGACGGGGGCGCATGCGGGAGCCGCCCTGCTCGGCGGAGAGGCATTGCTTGAGGAGATTGGCTTCGACTTTACCGATGGCGGGGTAGACGAGGAGGGTGTCTTCGGAGTTGCGGGTGACGGCGCGTTTGATGAAGCCGAAGGGGAAGCTGGTGCTGAGCTGGTACTGGTTGAGTTGGTAGAGGCCACGACGTTTGGGGATGACCTCGCAGGGGACGTGGGCGGTCGTGCCGGCGGCGCAGTGGAGGAGATAGGTCTGGGGTTGGCGGGTGAAGGCGGCGAAGGATTCGAGCTCGGCGAGGCAGACGGAGAAGGTTGGCCAGTAGCGGTTTTTGTTGGTAAAGGTGTATTCGACGCAGGTGCGCTGGCCGACGGTGGCGTGTTCGGGGATGACGCGGGTTGCGGAGAGGCGGCGGAGGACGGTTTTGCTGATGGTTCCGCTGACGAGGAGGACGCCGATCATGAGGCCAAAGACGGCGAAGAGGAGGTTGGCCTTGGAGTTGATGGCGGCGAGGCCCATGAAGAGCATCATGGCGGCGTAGACGATGCCGTTGAGGGAGAAATCGAGGGAGGGCTTTTTGCGGAGGATGGTGGAGGAGCGAGGTGTGGTGAATTGAAGAAAGCGCATCGGCCCAAAGTCTCGGCGTTCGCGACGGTGTGATTGTAGCACTGAGGGATAGTCGTTGTCATCGGGGGGGATATTTCGTGGGGGACGGAGGGGAAAAGGGCGACGGATGATGGAAGCGGAGGGAAGCATGACCAAGGCCCAATGGCCAACAACGGGCCAAATCCCAAGGCCCAATGGAGGGTCTGGCGCGGGGGCGTTTTTTGTGTTTTGCGCGCTTTGCGTTTTGTTTATTTGAGTTGCGCGGCGCGGGTTGAGGATTGATAGGGGGTTAGGACAAAAAGCTCGAAAATAACCGGCCCCAAATCGACATAAAAGCGACCCTGAAGCGTCCCTCAAACGACCCTGAACCGACATGGAATCGACTGGTTTTGACCCCCAAACGACATGAAAGCGACGGAGTGATTGGTGGTGGAGAAAATGCGAGCATTTGAGTTGGATGTCGGTTTTGCGTTGGCGGTTTTTTACAAGTCCTTGTTTGGACGATGATTGGGTTGCGATGCGCGTGGCCGATGGTTGTTTAAAACCGACACAAAACCGACACATAATGGACACACGACCGACACATGACCGACCATGAAACAACACACAACCAGCACATGACCGGCACAGAATCGACACACGACCGACGTGGGGTACTGGAGACATGAAACTTGAAACTCGAGACTTGATCGGGACGGGACGGGGAGAATGACCAAGGCCCAATGGCCAACAAAGCACCACGTCCCAAGGTCCAGGGGGTGGAGCGGGAATGTTGATTACGGTTGATGCACCGAGTGGATGGCGGGTGGATGGATTGTCCCTGATCATGGCGGACCCCTCGTGTTGTGCCGGGTTTGCCGGCGACAGCTTGTTGACTCTCCGAGGTCGGGCTGCTGATGGGATTGTATGGGTTATGTTCGGTCAACGTCAAGAGGAAAATTGGGGAAATTTGGACGCGCTTTGGGCGGCTGCGCGGGGCTTTCGTTTGCGGTGTCTGGTTTTAGAATTGGATTGGGAAAAGGGTTCGTATAAAGGCGTGGACGGTTTGGGAGATCGTGTGGTGTGCGGGCGGTGTGGCTTTGGGGTTTTGGGCGGCCAGTGGGTTTGTGGGTGGGGATGTCTGTATTCAGTGACGGGGTACCGTCACCAGGCGGGGCGTCATGGGACGGCGGCGATGCCCCGCGAGCGGTCGGAGGTTGTGATGGGTGTGCGGACCTTTGTTGTGCGTTGGGCGCGTTCTGGCGCATGGTCGCTCAAGCGGCCACGCCGCGCGGGCGAACTGCGGGGGTTGCGATTGGGGTCAGGTTGCTTTGAGGGTGAGGAGCCATTGCCAGTGGTTTGAGTCGGACTTGGTTAGTTCGATGGAGGTGATGTTGAGGGAGATTGTTGTCCGCATCAGACGTACGCGCCTGGGTGGGTAACCCCATGGGCAGAAAACTCGATGGATGTACGTCTCGCCGTCTCGTGGGTCTTGGTTGGGGACCTTGAGGTATGGGCCGGGGCCCCAGAGGTCGGTGTGGCCGGGATCTTTGTACGCTTCGGCGAAGAATGGGACGTGGGGAGCGTGTGGCCAATCTATGGGGCGGTGGGCGGTGATTTGGCCGTCACGTTTGAGGGTTGCTCTTTCGGCGCTGGTTAGCTTGATGGTGCAGAGGCGATTTGTATGGGTGCGTGGCATTGGAATTTGAGGGGCTCGAGAACGGCTCGAATTATTTTGAAGATTCTATCGTCATCCGGTCGCGATCCCCGCATCGGGGGCAGTCCCCCTGTCGAATCGCCTGTAGACTGAATGCAGGCGAATGCTGCAC
>JBBRHH010000145.1:0-11587 GCA_038222915.1 Tepidisphaerales bacterium | reverse complement strand
ACCGGGCTGGTGTCGAACAGCACGGACGCGATCAAGCTGCTGCCCCTGCATAAAAAACAGGTGCTGATGCCGGTGGCCAACCCGCCACCGCCGCCGCCAGGAACATCGCCGGGGTTGGGGGCGGCGGTGGCGCAGGCGCCGGCAGATGTGCTGGTGTTTCGTCAGGCCCTTTTGAAGATCAAGACCGGGGTGCTGGCGTCGGCCAATCCTGGCGGCGACGCCGACGAGCTGGGGGATGATGATTTCTCGGTGGACCTGACGACCGAAGCGCTGGACACGTCGGTGGATCCGCCGGTGCGGAAGTTTTACATCATTGGCTTCAAGATGGGGATCGATCAGGCCATCACGAAACTGACCGATGCCGAGCTGGCGCTGGCGATGCTTGAGCCGGAGACGGTGTTTCGGCTGGAGCCGTCGCTGCGGCTGCTGGAAGAAAATGATGTGGACAATGCTCCGGACCTGGAGGAGCGGGCCAAGGACCTGGCCACGAAATACATGAAGGCCCACGCTCCGCCGAAGGTGAGCATGTCGAAGGGGTTTTACCCGGCGGAGCTGAGCGGGGTGATTTCTGAGGTGCGACTGAGCCAGAGCGAGTTTCTCACCACCATTCACCAGAACACCTGGCGGCGGCCATCGGGCGACCACCTGGTGCGGCTGGCGAACCTGTCAGAGTTCTCCAGCGAGAAGCATAAGAAGTCGGAGGCGGCACAAGAGCGAGCGGCGGAAGGGGCGCATGGGACGCGGGAGCGGGATGTGCCGTTGACGCCTTCTTCGGAGACGCCGATCGTTGCGCCCACCGGCTTCTTCATCGCCGACCTGACCAGAGACGGCGGGGCGGAATGGGACAACGACCTGGAGCGGGCGACGTGGACCTACCAGGTGGCCATCGGCATCCTGCAGATTGGCGCCACGCAATCGCCGCTGCGGCCCAGGCAGAAGTTTAAGGCGGGGGCTGCCAGGCAGGGCTTGGCACAGTGGGACGGACCCGGCACCGCCATCCTGATCGAAGCCTGGGAAGTCTACGGGGAAGTGCCCTGTCAGGCGGCATCATGAAGCGAGATATATTCCGCGACAGCGCTGGCAACATCTTCCGCGACAACACCACGCACGGCGTGGTATGGGACGATGGCAGCGGCAACCCGTGCGGATGCTGCCCGGCCTCCTGCGTGCACGCGGCCAGATCGTACCGATGCAGCGATGACACCGTCGAATCGTACACCGTGCGGTTGAATGGGGTGAAGACGGATGGCGGGTGCTTAGAAATCGGCATCGGCGCGGCGTCATCGGCCAGCTACAGCGGGAACATCAACGGATTTGATATGTGCCTGCCCCAGGACCATCGGTGGAGCTATTATTATTCATTTTTCGGGCCTGGTCCGCTGACCGTCAGCTACTTCAGCGGCCCGGACTGCACCGGCTTACTCGGGACCAACAGCGACATCAAGGCGGGGCTGATTAATGACCGGACGCTTGAAGTGGCGGTCGGCGGTATCGACATATTCGGCCAGAACGTGGGTGTGGCAGGATATGTGAAATGCAATGAGTCGTACGTGCTGGCCAATCAATTTACCCACGGAGACTTGGGCACCCGGTGCGCCGGATACGACGGCGTGGCCGAAGTGCGGCCTTGCTGTAACCCTGCGCCCTGATGAGCAAGAGCAATGATTGACGCCACCATCACCATCACCTTCCGCCAGCTTCGCGAACGCGAGCCTTATCGGCCCATTGGTTATATGGCCGACGTGATTCGCCGGGCGGTGGTGGTGAGCGAGGACAGCGTGACGCTGACCAACGCCGCCTACATGGAGCTGATGGAGCAATACCGGCCGCCGCGGCTGCCGCCGCAGGAGATCCCGGAAGGGTACGACGCGGCAAAGGACATCTACCGGGGTGGGTGCAATTGTTGAGGGGATGTTGACCGCCCTTCAAAGGGTGGTCGATAGACATTTGAAGAGGTTTTGAAAAAGCCGGCCTTGTGGCCTGGCTTTAAGTGCGCGCTGGCAGGCCGTCTAAAGTAGGCGCGAAGAAATCTAATGTCGGGCGCGAAACTACACCGCAAATCCAATCCCGAAGGTTTCCCGCTGACCCTCACACCGCCAACTGAAAAAACATAACCCTAATAAATTATCTTGACATCGGCGCATCGGATAATTTAAAATATACCTAACAAAGTAGGGTCCGGCTCGCCGGACCTCTTCGTCCAGGTACGACCACTAACCAAAGGAGGCCCGTCATGTGTTCCGCCAGAAAACTGGAAGCCAACCGAGCCAACGCCCAACTCTCCACCGGCCCAAGATCAGAGGAAGGAAAACAACGCTCCGCCCAAAACGCCCTCACCCACGGCCTCTCCGCCCAGCTCCTCGTCCCCACCGAAGACCAGCAAACCTACGAACAACACCAGCAATCCTTCATCGATGACCTGAACCCCCAATCCCCCCTCCAGCTCTTCATGGTCCAGCGCCTCGCCCTCCTCACCAGGAAGCTCCACAAATGCTCCCAGGCCGAAGCCAATATCACCAACCGGGCCAACCTCAACCGCATCTTTCAGACCAGGCAGGCCAACCTGAAAGCCCAGCAAGACCACGCTGAGTACATGAAATACCGACACACCGCCAAAAACCCCAAACCCCGCCCCGAACCCGATCCCATACCCGAACCCGTCCCGGCCTCCGATATCCTTCTCAACCGCTTCATCGACAGCCCCGACAACAGCTTCACCCGCCTCCAGCGCTACGAATCCACAGCAGAGCGCAGCTTCTTCAAAACCCTCCAACAGTTCCAGCAACTCAAGAAAGCAGAAAACGAACCCACCGGAGACACAGGCAGAGACGAAGCGCGTCTTCGCCCTCCTTCTTCTCCTCCTCCTCCTGCCCCCTCGCCCTGTACGCAGGGAGAGGGTTGGGGTGAGGGCCAAACCGTCGACAGCCCACTCAACACTGAATTACCAAACGAACCCACCAACCCCAACCCCAACCCTCCAATCAATGAATTACAAAACGAACCCACCACTCCCCCAAATCCAGATCTCCCCGATCAAGCCATAGGCTACACCGTGTCTACTGTACCTCAACCTGATCATTGAGAACGCGCGTCCCGTCAATTTCCTTGATGCCCACGCGAACGCTGGCTTTGGGCGTGATAACGGCGTTCTGAAACTTGTATCGCTTGATCGTCGTCCGGCCCGGGCCAAGCGTAGTCACCAGACGCTCCTGCCGGGCCTGGTTGGGAAACATGGCGAACGCCGTATAGTCGACGGGCTTGTCGCCGTAGTTGGTGATGATCTGCTGCAAGATGATGTCTTTGCCCTCGCGCAGCGCGAGGCTTTGCATGCCGATGTCGCTCAGCCCAAGCGTCAGCGAGACGGGAATGGTGATGTTGATCTGGCGGTCTGCCTGGATGGCAAATTCAGCGTCAAACGTCTTCTGGCCTGCATAGGTGCTGTAGGGAAATTGCAGCGTGATGTCGCGCTCAAAGGTCTCGCCGGCGTTCAGGTTGAACGTGAAAGTGGGCGGCGTAAACGTCCATCCCGAAGGACCTTTCAGCTTCAAGGTCCCGCTGATCGGCTGCTTAAACGAATTGGCAAACCGGATCTTCCGCGCGTGCGGTTGAAAGCTCGATTCAATCAGCGGCCGATCGAGAACCACGCTGGCGCGAAGCTGCGCGAGCGGGCCATCAATATCGACAAGAAAAATCGGCATCGGACCCACCGTCAGTTGCACTTGCCCGGACTTGGCGGCCGCGTCGGTCGGTTTGAGCAGGGGGGTAACGTTGCCCCACAGATCGACCTGCAACGGCTTCTGGCCCAGGTGCAGCGCCAGTTGCTTGGAAGAGCCGCTGCTGCCGCGGTCCCACATCGCGATGATCCCCTGCCCATTTCGATCAAAAAGAAACGCTTCCACCCCGTCGGCGATCGGCACTTTTCCCTTAAAGGTCGCGCCGCTCAGCGTCGTGAACAAGGTGCGGACGACGGTAAAAAGTTCGTTGGGTTGATTGATGACCGAACCATCCGGTCCGCGCTCCGCATCCAGCGGCAGCGGCACATCGATGCGCTTCGCGTCAGCCGAGAGCGCATAGATCACACGCTGTGCAAGATCCCGGATCTGCACATCCCGGCCATACTGTTTGCGATCCAGCCACTGCAGGCTCAGCGACAGATTGTGCCCCTCATGACCCTTCATGTCCTGCATATACAGCGGCAACTGGGCCGGCAGGATCGAAGACGGAACCGACAACGCGACGGTGGCGGGAAGCTGCCCGTCCAGTTCGAACCACGCCGGCCACGGCATCGCCAGGTCCGGTTTCTGCGTGAGCTTCGCAAACTCCGCATACACACTCGCATAAACCTGCCGCATGTCTTTATTGGTGACAAACGCGTCGGACGCGTCAGCGCCAAGTTGCCACCGCTCCAGATGGGAAATGTGCCGCGCGATCAGATACGCAAGCTGCGGCTTCCAACTGTCGGGCGGAATGGAAAGCAGTTCAGGCCACGCGCCGGTCTTGGTAAGTCCGGCGAGATTGGGCGGCAGATCGATCAGACACGCGGTAGGGGAGATATGCATCTCCTGAAGCCGAAGCAGCAGCCGGTCGAACATCGCGGCATCGAGTTGTTGCGCGTCGGCCGCCTTGCTCCAGATCGCCAGCTTGAGTCGCCCCGCGGCAAAGAGCGAGGCGATGTCGGGCAGTTGTTCCCACGCTTCGAAAGGCTGATCGGTGGCGATGAGCCCGAATCGATCGTCCGGTCGGATCATCGCCCCTTCGTCGGCGAGCACGATGAGCGACAGTTTTTGTTGCCCGAGGAACTGCCCCCGCGTTGTCATGGTGAGCGTCGCTTCGTACCAGCCGGGAGTGAGTGTTGGAATTAGCAGCCGGGTATGGCCTTCGGTGATTTGCGGTTTGGCTTTGCCGATATTGCCCGCAGGTTGTGACGCGGCCGTAACGTCGAGCGCACCGGTGTGCTGATAGATTTCCTTACCGCCCGCGTCGCGCACCACAAGCTGGGCCGCAAGGTCGTCGGTGAAGCGGTCGCTGATGGATACATTCAGCGCAACCGGCTCGCTTCGCCGGAAAATATTCCCAGGTCGCTCGGCCGAGATTCTCACCTTGGGAAACTGCGAAACGCTCACATCATCAAACCACGCGCTGCCACGAATGTCTTGCGCAAATAGTGCACGGTCGCCCAGCATTGACTTGGAGAAGATGGCCGGCTGCAGCAGCGCCAATTCAATCACCAGAGAATCGGCGGCCGGATCGTCCGCCGACATTTCAACCACAAGATGTTTCCACGCCGAGGCATCACCCTCCGACACGTATGGTTCGGTCGATCGAAGCGAAGCTGGAATGGCACGGCCATCCTGATCGAGAAAGTACGCGCTCAGCCGCGCGCGGGCGTGCATCAGCGGCGTGGTCTGCACGAATGTTTCGACGCGATAATGTGCACCGCTCTGGACTTTGATCTGTCCTGCGTCGTACCGATAGGCGAGCGAACCGCCATTGAGATCAAATCGGAACGAATATTTGCCGCCGTGTGCGCGGTCGTCGGTGAGCTTGGCGTTGACATAATGGGGGAAGCCGGCGCCTTCGATCTTGGACCAGTGCATCGGCAGTTCTTCAGGATTGCCCAGATGACGCTCTTCGAAATCGATGGTGTGGAGAACGCGGGTCACCTGAGCCGGCTGGGCGGTAGCGACGGCAGGAATCAGCAGAGAGAGGATCAGGGGTAGTGCGTGCCGCATGGTCCGATAATCTTGCTATCGGCCCTTCTCGACGGTTTACGTCAGTCGCCGGGCTACTTTTTGGGCGGATGCTCATCATCCCAGCGTTTCCGCAGGTCACGCAAGATACGCTTGGCCCCTAGTTTGTCGGCCTCACCCATCCGGTCCATCAGCAAAGTTCCGCTGAGATGGTCAAATTCGTGCTGCCAAATCCGGGCGATATAGCCCGTTGCCAGTTCCTCAATAGGTTTCCCGTCGAGATCCTGTGCGGACATGCGCAGGCTTTCGCTGCGAATGATCTTGGCGTTGATCCCGGGAAGACTCAAACAGCCTTCTTCGTCCTCCTCGTCGCCGGCAGGTTCCGAGAGGACTGGATTGACGTAAATGCGGTCGTCCTCGGGTTTGCCCGTGTGGGAAATAACAAAAAGCCGCACGTTCTCCCCAACCTGCGGCGCCGCAAGCCCCACACCGCGCGCCTCGTGCATGAGCTGGATCATCCGGCCTGTCAGCGCCTTGAGTTTTTCGTCAAAAACCGTCACCGGTTGGCTTCGCTTCAGCAGCCTGGGGTCAGGCCAGAGAATGATCTTCAGATCTTCGAACATGATTCACGGGGCGGTTACGTAGCTTGTGCCAGCACAAAGAGTAAGGCATTTGGTTGACAGCTTCAATCGTGACGGATTACTATTGCGCAGGTTGAAATAAGTACGTCGAGGTTGTGGGGTTGTTTGTGGCTTTCGCAAGCCAGTTCAGGAAAGATCACCCGTGGCTGAGGCTCGAGACTACCAGGATATTCCAGAGGACCAGCGGAAACGCGCCAAGGCCTTTTTTGACAAGGCAAAGGTGGTCGCCGACACCGGGAATTACGACTACGCCATTGAAATGTATCTGCAAGGATTGGCCGTAGATCCCGAGGAGGTGGCGGCACATCAACTCCTGCGCGAGTATTCCCTGAAGCGCCGCGCGACCGGCGGAAAATCGATGGGGATGTTCGACGCGATGAAGCTCAAACGTCCCACCAAGGACGACAAGACCAACATGTTGAACGCCGAGAAGTTGCTGGCCTACGAGCCAGGCAACACGGACTATCTCGTCGCGATTCTGCAGAACGCCCAGAAGGCTGGATTCTATGAAACCGTCCTCTGGGTCGGCCCGCTCCTGTTGCGCGCAAACGCCGACAGTCCAAAGCCGGATTTCAACAAGTTCATCATTCTAAAGGACGCATACAAAGCGATCCGCAAGTGGAAGGAAGCGACCGAAGCCGCCCACTATGCCTTGCGCATCAAGCCGGACGACATGGACCTGCAGACCGAGCTGAAAAACCTCGGCGCGCAGCACACAATGACCGAGGGCAATTACGAATCCGACACCGGCAACTTCCGTAAGAGCCTCCGCGATGCCGATTCACAACAAAAGCTGATGGACGACACGCGCGACGTCCGGTCGATGGACTTCATGACCCGTGCGATCGCCGAGACCAGGGAGCAGTACGACAAAGAGCCCAACGAGACCGGCAAAATCAACAAGTACGTCGACGCGCTCGTCAAAACCGAGCAGACCGAATACGAGAATGTGGGTCTCGAGGCGTTGGAGAAAGCCTTCGAACGATCCAACACATTCAGCTTCCGCAAGCGCATCGGCGAGATCAAAATCGCGCAGCTCAAGCGAATGGAACGATCGCTGAAAAAGGCCTACGACCAGAACAAAACCGACAAGGCGATGGAGGCTGAATACCAGCAATTCAAGCGCGATCAGATCGAGTTTGAACTCGAAGAGTTCAAGTTGATGGCCGAGAACTATCCAACGGAAATGAAGTGGCGCTTTGAGGTGGCCACGCGGATGTTCCAGCTTCGCCGGTTTGACGAAGCGATCCCGATGTTTCAGCATGCCCGGCAGGATCCAAAGCTCAAGACCAATTCGCTCTACTACCTTGGACGTGCCTTCCTTGAGGCCGGGTTTCCGGATGAATCCATCGAGACATTGCAGGGAGCGATTAACGACTACCAGGGACGCGGCGATGATCGGGAAAAGTCGCTGAATTACTGGCTGGGCCGGGCCTTGGAAATGCATGGTGCCGCGGACGACGCGATCAAGGCGTACAGCCGGGTGGCACAAATGGACTTCAACTATCTGGACGTCCAGTCGCGCATCAAGAAACTGCGTGAAAAGAAGAAGGCCGGCGCGGGGTAAAGGGGGGTGGACAATGTTTCGCATATCTATAGAATGCTTCGTCTTTCGCCGCCCCGTAGAGTTGGGTGGCGTGTACTGATATTGAGGAGTTAGCAACGTGCCCCATTCGCTGTCCGCAAAAAAACGAGTTCGTCAGAACGACAAGCACCGCGCCCGAAATCGCGCCCGCAAGGCCGATATTCGGGACCAGGTCCGCAGCTTCACAAGTGCCCTGACCACAGGGGATTTTAAGAAGGCCGAGACGGAAATTCGCAAGGCCACCCAGGTGTTGGACAAGGTTGCGGTGAAGGGAACGATTCATCGGAACGCGGCCTCGCGCAAGCGCAGCCGTCTGACCAAGCGGCTGAATGCCGCCAAGGCCGCCGCCGGTTCGAAGGCCGGAGCGGGTACCACGGCCGCGAAAGCCTAGTCGCGGCCCGAACATACGCCGGTTCGAAGCCTTCGATCAAATTAGATCAATCACGGCATTCGGCATTAGGCCATTCCCATCCGACCCGGTTTCGCACCAGCGATCCCGGCGCGGTTTCTGGAAGGTCCTGATGGCGGATGCCGTTTTCATTTGGAGAAAGTTATGGCCGACACGACCGTAATGGAAAAGCTTGTCTCACTCTGCAAACGCCGCGGATTCGTCTATCCCGGATCTGAAATCTACGGCGGCCTGAACGGAACTTGGGATTACGGACCGTTGGGCGTGGAACTGCTCCGCAACATCAAAAACGCCTGGTGGCGCGACAACGTCACCATCCGCGAAGACATCGTCGGCGTCGACACCGCCATCCTGATGCACCCCACCGTTTGGAAAGCCAGCGGACATGTCGACGCCTTCACCGACCCACTGGTCGACTGCAAGACCTGTAAATCGCGGTTCCGGGCCGATCAAATCGCCGAATCACAGTGCCCAAAAAAGCCGTCGAAAAGGCCGGGCGAGTTTGCCGAGTGCCAACTGACCGAGGCCCGGAAATTCAATCTGATGTTCAAGACCTGGGTCGGCCCGGTAGAGGAAGACGCCCTTCAAGCGTACCTCCGGCCAGAGACGGCCCAGGGGATCTTCGTGCAATTCAAGAACGTCGTGGATTCGACTCGGATCAAAGTTCCCTTCGGCATCGCCCAGATCGGGAAATCTTTCCGCAACGAGATTACGCCCAAACAGTTCGTTTTCCGGTCACGTGAATTCGAGCAGATGGAGATCGAGTTCTTCTGCAAGCCCGAGACAAGCCAGGAGTGGTACGCCCGCTGGCGCGACGACCGCTTCGCCTGGTACAAAAATCTGGGCCTGAAAAGCGATAATCTTCGCCTCCGCGAACACGGACAGGAAGAATTGGCGTTCTACTCCAAAGGAACCAGTGACATTGAATACATGTTTCCATGGGGATGGGGCGAATTGGAAGGAATCGCCCACCGTGGTGACTATGATCTGAAGCAGCATATGCAATTCAGCGGCAAGGATTTGTCCTATTTTGATGACGAGACCAAGGAACGCTTCGTGCCGCACGTCATTGAACCGTCGGCCGGCGCGACCCGGTCATTTCTGGCGTTCCTGTGCGAGGCCTTTGTCGAGGACCAGGCGCCCAACGAGAAAGGGCAAATGGAGACGCGAACCGTCTTGCGGCTGCATCCTCGGTTGGCGCCGGTGAAGGCAGCCATCTTCCCGCTCGTCAAGAAAGAGGGAATGCCGGAACGCGCCATGGCCATTTACAAGGACCTGCAGAAGCATTTTGCTGTAATCTACGATGAGAAGGGGGCTGTTGGACGGAGATATCGTCGCCAGGACGAGGCTGGAACCCCGTTCTGTTTGACGATCGATGGCGATACGGCCACGCAAAATACGGTGACCATTCGCGATCGCGATACGATGACCCAGCAGCGAATCGCCGTTGATCAAGTCTTGCCGTTTCTGCTGGAGAAGCTCGGTTAAGGAGTGGTGGTAGTGTTCGGGGAGTGAAAGTGTACGTTCCTGAGGCATTTGCGGAAAAGCGGATTGAGATGTTGCACGGCGTCATCCGGCAACACAGCTTTGCCACGCTGATCACACCCGCCCGCCACGGACTCGAAACAAGTCATTTGCCGTTCATGCTGGATGCCGGCAGGGGGCCCAATGGGACGCTCATTGCTCATATGGCCCGGGCAAATCCACACTGGCGTCATTTTGCAACCCAGCATCAGTCGCTGGTCATTTTTCAGGGGGAGCACGGGTACATTTCGCCATCCTGGTATGAAAGCCACCCTGCGGTCCCCACCTGGAACTACGTCGCCGTTCATGCGTCTGGCATTGCAGTGGTGGTCGAAGACGACAAGTCAGTGCGAACAATGCTCGCGGAGATGATCCGGACATATGAAACGGGCAGATTGGCAACCTGGTCCATAGCTGATGATTATGTCACCAGAATGATGAAGGGCATCGTGGCATTTGAGATTCCGATCTCGCGCATCGACGGCAAGTTCAAGCTGAATCAGAATCGTTCCGACGCGGATCGGCAGGGGGTTGTGAGGGCGCTGATGGAATCCGGGCTGGCCTCGGATCGAGCGCTTGCCGTGCGCATGTCGGCAACTGAGAATATACATTGAGCATGTCATCGCAGCTCGATATCCTCGCCTTGGAACCGTTCTTCGGGGGCGCCCGCAAGAGCATGCTCGATACGGTAATCCGTGGGAGCAGGCATCGGTGGACACTGCTGAAACTTCCCCCGCGCCGAATTGAGCGTCGCCTGGCCGCGGCCGCGCAGTGGTTTTCAGAACAACTCACGCGACATTGGGTAGGGCAGGTGGACGTCCTGTTCACCAGCGAGGCGATGAACCTTTCAGACCTCTACCGCGGCGTGCCCCAGTTGGCGCGCAAGCCGGCCGTGGTTTACTTTCACGACAACGAGTTGCCAACCGTCAACGCCAAGACTGACAGGGCGCTCGATTTGGTGAATCTGACGACCGCCCAGGCGGCAACCGAGTTATGGTTTAACTCGCGTTACCACCTCAAGACCTTTCTCGCCCGCGCATCGGCCATGGTGGACCGTCACCACGAGTTGTCGGCCAGGAGCCCGATTCCAGACATCACGGCCAAGGCCAAGGTGATGTCGCCGCCGGATGAACTGGGCATCATCCGGCAGATGGGGTCACTCAACGTGAAGCGTGATTTGCGCACTATTTTCGTCGACACGCGCGAGGCTGATATTTCACTGCTGAACGAAGCGTTCATGGTGTTGCGAACCCGCGGTGAAAAATACCAACTGGTGACCGTCGGTCCAGTGGACGGACTGACGCCGGGGTTGCCGCGCCGTACGGTGAGCGAGCGGGACGAGGACAGCCAGGTGATCGGACTTTATCAATCCGGCGTGCACATCAGCGCCCACCGGCACGCGATGGCCGACCATCATGCGGTTCGCGCGCTGACGGTAGGATGCTGGCCGGTTTATCCCAAAACCGGCGTCTACCCGGAACTCCTGCCGGAAACGCTACACAAAACGTGTCTCTACGATCCAACCATGCCCGACACTCTGGCGGATGCGATACAGGACTTCTGGCAGTTGGATCGCCCCGATGGCTATGAAAATGAGCTCGCGGAAATACTGAAACGTTTTGATTCGATCAGCGCATGCAGGGCGTTCGACACACGCCTGGAAGAATTGGCCGCCAACAAGGGGAAAGCCTGAGACAATCGCCGCCAGCCATAACCCCCCTGCTACGTCCGATAATGG
>JBBRHH010000144.1:0-11663 GCA_038222915.1 Tepidisphaerales bacterium | reverse complement strand
CAAGAAGCGTCGGATGATGCCGTACGATCTAATGAACAAGCCTCGCGCGCAATACGCACAAGCCGCGACAGCGCAGGATGTTGAGCCTTAAGCGAATGGCATTCGGTCCGATAACTCTTTGGGTGTAATTTCGGCGCTTTTTTTCCTTGTGGATGGATTCTCTGATATCATGCGGGTCCGACACAATCGCGGTTAGCGGGGCTGGTGGCGGAGGCTGCCGGACTGCGATGGAGTTTTGGTCCCGTGGAGGGGATGTCGTCGGATTTCGCATGCGGCGAACTTGCGGCAGTATAGTGCGTTATATCATGCATCAACGGCGGGGATGCCGACGGAAAGCCGGTGTGGAAGGTTGTTTTCAACGACGGCCCGCGATGGCGGGTTGAGAAGCGATTGTTCTCGAGCAGGTTTTGGATCATTTCATGGCTGGGCAACCTTTCTTGAATGGCGGTATGGCTGCGTCGCCCGCGTTGATTCCCATGGGACATCACCAGGGTAAGCCGCCGATTCCGTTGACGCGGCCGGTGACGCTGATTGGCGCCCGGCAGAACGCGCATATCCATTTGCTTTCGCGCAGCATCAGCAAGGCTCATGCTCTGTTGATCCAGTCCGACAATCAGGTCTTCATTCACGACCTGGCGAGTCGCACGCATGTGATCATCAATGGGGAGCAGATCTCACAGGCAGTGCTGAACGAAGGCGACGAGATCGTGGTGGGAAGTTTTACGTTTCAATTCATGGCGGGGCCGCCGACAGGACGCCGGCCGCACGATCGAAAGCCGCCGGCGGGTCAACTGACGGTTGAAGGAGATCTGGAGCCGGTTCGTCTGAATGGACGCGTGTTGTTGATCGGACGCCGGGCTGGGTCGGACATTTTGATACCGCATGGCGATGTTTCGACATCGCACGCGGTTGTGTTTTTGATGAACGGGCGGCATTACGTGCGCGACCTGGGCTCGCGCTCGGGAACGTTTGTCAACGAACAATTGGTGCGGCAATCGGAGTTGAAATTCGGGGACACGATTCGCATTGGCCCGACGGAACTTAAATACGGCGAAGCGGCTGAAGAGATTGAAGAATTCGCGGGGCTGTCGGACGATGCGATTGCGCCCAGCGGCGACCTGGATGATCTGATCGCGGTGGAACCGGTGGCGCGCGCGCCGGTGAAACAGCCGCCACCGCCGCCGGAGTTTATTCCGCTTGAGTTGGACTTTGCGCCGCTGGAGGTGGCAGGGCCGGAAGAAGCGGTGGAGGCGGCGGAAGAGGTCATGCCGGCGGGGCGTGCAGCGAAAGACGATCTTGGGCTGGAGCTTGAACCAGAGCCGGCGCATCGCGGTCGGCCGGCGATTGACGAGGGGTCGATCCCGCTGGATGTGGAGCTTGCGCCTTCGGCGGTTGCGGATATAGACGAGAGCATTGACGTCGAGCCGGTGATGAGTGCACGCGGGGGGTGGCGGGCGGCGTTTGAGAATGAGCGGCTGGCGGAAGCGCCGGTTGAATCGACGGAAGATGAGATATCGCTCGACCAGGCGGAGGAGGCCGCGGAAGAGGAAGTTGCGCCCGTAGCGGAGGCGGCGCCTGTCGTGGAGATTGCGCCGGCAGTCGCTGGTGAGGATGATCTGGAATTTGAGGAGGAAGTTGCGGAAGTGCCGGCCGCTGTTGTTGAACAACAGGTAGACGCCGCGATTCCGGTAGCGGAGGCGCCGACGGGTGAGGACGCGCTTGAATTAGCGCCGGAAGAGGCGGCGGTCGAGACGTGGGAAGCGGAAGAGGTTGTCGCTGAAACACCTGTGGAGGCAGTGCCGGCGGCCGAAGAGGCCGTCGAACTGGACCCGATTGAGATCGCCGCGCAAGAACCGGTGGAGACGGCGAGCCCTGATTTGACGCAAGATGCGCCCGCTCCTGTTCTGGCGGCGGAAGCGCCTGTTGTTGAGCCAGCCGAGATGGATGGGCTGGAGCTGGCAGACGAGCCGGTTGTTGAAGTGGAGGCGACGGCTCCGGAAGAAGCAACGCCTGAACTGGAACCGCTGGAGTTGGAACCTGCTCCGGCGGAGGTGGAGGAAGAGGCCCTGGCGATAAACGAGCCAGAAGCGGTGGTGACAGAAGACGCTGTTCCGCCGGTTGAGATGGATTTGGCCGACGAGGCTGCTGTTGAGGAAGCGCCGGTTGAAGTTGCGGTTGAGGGCGTGACGGCCGATCCGCTGGCGCTGGAGATTGAGGGGACGGAAGATGTTGCGGTGGTGGAAGAGCCGGCAGAACCGGTTGTGGCCGAGGAATTGGCACACGAGCAAACCGCCCACGAGCCAGGGGGTCACGAAGAGGCGGCTTTGCCTGAAGTGGTCGCGGTGGATGAGCCAGAGATCGTTGAGGCGGCGCGCGAGGAAGCCGAGATTGTTGAGACAACGCCACACGTATTTGCCGAAGGACTGAGCGCTGCTGAGGCGGAAGCGCCGGTTGAGATCGTCACGTCGGAAGCGCCAGCCGTGGTGGGAGCGGCGCTGACGCCGGTTACAGCGGATGACTGGTTTGAGGATGTGCTGGAAGAGCCAGAGCCGACGGTCGCGCTTAGTCTTGAGAATGCAGACGTTGTTGCGGCCGACGCGGGGGAGACGGAACTTCTTCTGGTGGATTCGCTGGAGGGCCCGGGATCGGTTTCGGTGACGCCGCCGTCGGCGGAGGGCGGTTTTGTCGGGTCGGCCGAGGTTTGGCCCCCGGTGGCGGTACACACGACGGTGGAGTCGAGTGACGGAGATGATCTGAGCTTCCTGGACGAGCTGGGACTCGCGCCTGAAGAACCAGCGATGTCGGGCGAAACGCCGCTGGATCTGGGGATGGTGGAGTCGGAGCTTTCGAGTCCTGAGCCGGTCGCGGATGAAGCAGTGGGTGATTCGAGCGATTTGGGGGGGCAAACGATCGTGGTGGATATGTCGGCGCGCGAATCGGCCGACGAAGTGGCGGAGGTCGCGACGGAATTTGATCCGGAGATGTTGTCGGGTTGGGAGTTGAAGTCGGGGGAGACGCCGTTGTCGATGGTTCCACAGGCTGCGGCCGAGGAAGGTCCGACGGCGGTTGCCGAACTGGATGATGTGAACTTTGGGGACCTGCAGTTTGACCAGGGGGAGGAGCATCAGCACGTCGAGCCGATTGTGCTGGGATCGACGGGGCTTGAGGCGCTTGACGCGATGGAACTGGACGAAAGCTTCAGGCACCCCGAGTTGCAGCTTGGTCTGACAGCGCGGGAGTCGGCTCTGGAGCCGGTCGGCGAGATGTCGATGACGCATCAGCCGCCCGCCGAGCCATCGGCGGAAATTGTGGTTCCAGCGTTTGAGGTGGACGAGGAGGTTGTGGCGGAAGAACCGCCGGCGGCGCAGGACGCAGCTCCTCCGTTCATTGGAGAACCCCAACCGGCCAAGAGGGAAAAGCGATCGTGGTTTGGATGGGGGAAGAAAAAGAAGGTCACCGACGAAGGGATTTTGCCGGAGGAGGTTTCGCGCACCCCTGCCTGGTCGACACAGCCCTCGATGGCAACAATGGGGGAAGTGATCGGGGAAGCGCCGATTTCGGAGGTGGACGAAACGTCAGAGGTGGAGGTGATCGAATCGACCGATCCGACGGCGGATTCGGCACTGAGCGGGGTGACCGAGGCACTGGAAGAGGCGCAGAACGCGGAGCATACAGAAGAACAACCGGTGCCGCCGGCCGATTTAACGGACACTTCGTTCGGGCGGATGATCGAAGACTTCAGCGGCGGCGAAGGCGACCTGGTGGAAGACCACGCGGGGCATGCGACCCCGACGCACGATGAGCCGACGGCGGAAGCAGCCGCCCCGAATGAGAAGAGCTCGCATTTTGATTTTGATGATGTCCTGGGACTGACGGCAAAAGCAGGCGGCTCGGTCGATGAGGCCATCGGCGCGGAGTTCTCGCGGCGAGGGGCGAAGGAGCCGGAGATCGAGCAGGAAGCTATCGGCGCGGACGAATTGCTGACGCCGGCGAGCGGTGAGGATGAACTGGATTTTGAGGACGTGCTGGGAGTGGGCGCAGGGCGGGCGGAAGTACCTGCCGACAATGGGGAAATTTCGGAGGACGCGGTTCCGCCAGTTCTGGACGAATTACATTTCGACGACGCGTTGCCGGGCGAAGGGGCTGCAATTGATGATGAGCTTGAGATTACCGAGATCTTCGACGCGCCGCCTGCGCCGGTTATTTCGTCGGATAATCGGCACAGTTCGGTGAAGATGTCGCCGTTGGACGAGGTGCTCGGGGCTGCGGGTGGGACGCTTCGGCCGCATGGTAATCAGCAGGGGACATCGCCCGCGGTAGAACCGCAAGCACCAAATGGGTTTGTTGGTCCAGCTGAGGTTCCGTCGCCCGCAAGCGCACGCGAGCGGGGCGTGAGTTTGACGCCCGCAGCGCCGTCGAACATCACCGCACCGCCGGATCTGGGAGGCAGAACTTCGCCGGTGCGGCAAGAGCCGCCAGCAGCAACGCCAGCGCCAACTGCTCCGGTGGATGCTCCAGCGGGCGCGGGCGCGAATTTTAACTACGGCAACGATCAGTCGAGTTTTCTGGGTGGAATGACGCTGCGGCTGCCGGATCTGAACAAACCTGCGAGCTTTGGCAAGGTGCGTGTCGTCTTTGGCGACAAGGCGATTCCGGCCGACGTGTTTTCGGATCGATCGGTGATGCCGGCGGGGCGGCGATCGGTCGAAGATGAAGGTGAAACGGTTCGGACCCAGCCCGGTGCAAAACCGGCTGGGCCTGTCCGCGCGGAGAAGCCGATTGAAGTGAAGGTTACGCCGGTTGCGCCGCTGGAAGACATAGAGCGCCACGCGCCAACTCCGGTGGACCAGGATTTCCAGGATGCGTTGGCGGGCGGGCTGGAACTTGAGGCGGGGGGCGGGGCGACGGATGAAGATGCGGTGAATGATGTGCTTGGCCTGGGAGGCGACGAGCTTGGCGCGGAACACACCGCTTTTGAGCCGGGAGTCGAAGAGACTTTTGAACCAGTGGGCCACGAAGAGCCGGCAAGTGACGAAGAGCAGGCGATGGACGTGGGCGCGCATCAGTTTGGGACTGCGGAGTTTGATCCGGAAGAACCATTCGCGGATGCGGCGCTGGGATTGGCGGAAGAACCGCAGATTGAGGAGACGCCTCGTCAGGCGGGGCGTATGCCATCGCGACCCGTGCGGTTGGTGGAGAACAATCCGATCAATGACGCATTTGGGGCCGCTTCGGTGGGCGAAGAGGATGAAAACGGCGACGGCGACACCGGGCATGGATTTGCCCCGACGTCCGGAAATGGGGACAACGAACAGCCCGCCAGCGCGCGCCCGATGCGTGCTCCGTTGAAGCCGGCGGTTCCACCGCGGGTGAGCCAGTTGCAGGGCCAGCCAGGATTGCCGCGCCGCAGCGGGCATTCCCACACGCGGCGCAACTGGATGGCGTTGTGGATTGTGCTGTTGGTGGTGTGCATCGTGGCGGCAGCCTTTGGAATCATGAAATACATGCTTCCGAAGGTGTCGGTGAACGGCACATTGCGATTCGATCATTACGCCGATGCCAGCCCGGAAAAACAGAAACTCGTCAAGCAGAGCGAAGAGCAGTTGATCCAGGACGATACGGTGCTGGCGCAGGCGCGGCGGATTTTCCGCACGATGGGGGACGCAGACGCCGGCTTCCTGGGGGATCCGGTCGCGCTGAAGAAGGTGACGGCAAAATTTGAGGCGGACAAGGAAGGGGCGGGCGCTTCGATGCTGGTGAGCTATGCCGGGCGGGGCACGGGCGAGGATGCTTTGCGGCTGCAGGCGTTGCTTCGGGCAATGTACGAGAGCAACAATTCCAAAACGTTTCTCGAGGAATGGCGGCTGAACAACAGCAAGCTGCAGGCTACGCGCGACCAGATCATCTCGCAGGAAGCGTATGTGAAGCAGTTGAAGGCGGAAGTGGAGAAGATGACGTCGCAGGGGGACGCCGCTCCGGAGAAGTCGGCGGTGGCGGCAGCGCGGGCGTTGCAGGATGAGGCGCATCAGAAGTATGAGGCGGCCGCGACGTTGACGAACAACCTGTCGTCGGAGTTGGCGCGGCTGCGGCAGGTGACGCCGGATTCGCCCGAGAAGCCGGCCGTGCCCGCGGACACCGAATTGGCCAGCCTTGAAACTGAGCTGACGAAGCTGAACGATCAGCTCGTCACAGGCAAGACGCGAACAACGGAAGCGGCCGCGCAGGCGCGCAAGACGCTCGACGACGCGATGCAGCAGTTTCAGGAGGAAGTGAAAAAGGCGCAGGGGCTCAAGGACGTGAGCGGGCTGGAGGCGTACATCGACTCGGCCAAACAACTGCACAAAGCGACGCTGAAATATTCGAACGATCTTCTGGAACGCGAACAGGGATATCAGGAAACGTTGACCGATTTGAAGGGGCACCTGGAAGAGGTGATGGAGAGCAAGCGGCAGGAGAAATGGGCCGCTGATCCGGAGCTTCAACGGCTGCAGCAGTTGCTGGAGCTTCGAACGCGCGAATTCAACGCGGTGTCGGCGAGCCCGCTTTCGGATGCGAAGGAAAAGGCAAAGGCAAAGCAAGACGTGGATACGTTGACCCAGCAGATCCAGGGACAGAAGTTGCTTGCGGGGAGCGACAAGGCGATGGATCAGCTCGCGGAGTACCTGAACCGGCACATCAAGTCGATTGCGACGCAGATTGAGAATGACCGGGCGTCGAGCGAGAAGAGCATGCAGGACCTGGAGGCGCGGGTGGCGCAGAGCGCACCGGCGGTGGAGAAGCTACGGCAGACGCAGCCGGAACTGGCGGAGGTGCTGCAGAAGAAGGCCGACGGGATGTTGCAGGCGCGCGCGGTGTATGCGCGGACGGTCGAGGCGCAGGCGGATGAAGTGAGTCCGGACATGAAGGGGCGTGCCGAGGAACTCAAGCGGCAGATTGCCGACCACAAGAGCGCCGCGGCGCTGGCGGTTGCCAAGACACAGGGTCAGCAGCAGTTTGCGGCGGCGATGGCGAAGGAAGTGGAGTTGAAGAAGGCCAAGGCGGCACAGGCCCTGGCGTACAAGGAATATGAAGGGAAGATGCAGGACTGGGCGACGAAGCAGGCGGCGCGGGCGCAGGAGGAGCTGAGCCGCGGTCCGCTGGACGAGAAGCGGAGCCTGCAACAGGCCGAGGACGGGAAACTTAAATCGCTGAATATGGAAAAGGAACGGCTGGCAGCCGCGGTGAGCAATGCGGTGGAGCCGATGCCGCTGGTGGCGGAAGGCGTTCATGCGAATGTGGAGGATCACCGCGGGCTGTACATTGCGGCGACGGAAGGCGGGTTGGTGGTGCTGTTTGCCGGACTGATGATGCTGACGCTGCTGTCGAGTCCCGGCGAGCCGACGCATGCCCGGGACCATGGCGTGCATTCGGCGGACCCTGTGCCGGCGGTGGCGATCGACGAGCCCGCGGAACATGTGGAGGAAAGCCGGCCGCGATTGGCGGTGTGAGGCGGGGAGCAGGATCGGGGGTGGGGTAACCGAATTATCTGGTGTAGGCGTTGAGCTCTTCGGTGGAGACGGTGCGGAAGGTGCCACCGGTCTTTTCGGACAGTTTCTTCAGGGCTTCGACGCCTGAGCCGCTTCCAACGAACAATGCGTCGAGGTGGATCGACTTGCCCTGGGTGGCGGCGATGGCGGCATCGACTGTTTCGGCTTCGAGTTCCTTGCCGGTGACGACGACAATCTGATCAGGCTTTTTCTCGATGGCCTTGTTGAGGGCGGGGAGTAACTCGCCTCGGCCATTGCAGACAACCTCTTCGATCGACTCTTTGGTTTTTGTCACGCTGGCGGCACTGACTTGTTCAGGGGACTCGGGGCGCTGCTCCACGTTTCCATTGACTTCCCAGAAAATGACCTGGTACTTCATTGAGGGGGACAAGGTGTCGAGGGATTTCTGGACGGAGCCGATGATCTGGTCATAGACGGGCTGAAGGACGGTACTGCGATCGAGGAGGTAGATCACCTGACTACCCTGCAGTTTGAGGCCGAGGAGTGATGGGCCTTTGACGACGGGCGGCGGTTGGGAGGTGGTGGAACCTGTGCCGGTGTGGGTGGGCGTGCTGGTTGTGCCGCCGTCGGTTGATTGTTCCGGCGCGTGGGTATTTGAGCCGCGCGTGGCGAGCCATGCGCCGACTGCACCCGCGACCACGACGACGCCGATACCGGCGATGAGCAGGACGGAGCGTTTGGAGGGCGGGCGTTCGGTCGTGGCGAGGGCGCTGGTTTTCTTTTTCAGGCGATTGGAGAGGCCGCTGCCGCTGCCGGTGAGGCCGCTGCTGGCGACGACGTTGGCGAGATCATCAAGGCCTGTGCCGGTGGTTGCGGCGGCCTGCGATTGATTTTGATAGAGGGTCTTGGGTCCGGAAGGTCCGGTGCCTTTGAGGTTGGCGGGGACGGTCTGGATGGTGCCGCAGTGCTGGCAACGACATACGCCGCCCGCGAAGCCGTCGTCGATATCAAGCACAGTCCTGCAGTTGGTGCAAGTGAGTCGGATCATCGGATTCCGCCGCCGGTCTTGTTGATGTGGGAGTGCCGGTTAACTCCGTGCGATCATATACGGCAAGTATGCGGCTTGCCAGCGTGTGCGGTTGGATGCACGTGGATATTCAGTGTGCGCGGCGTTTGCGATGCGCGATTGCGAGGCTGCCGAGGATGGCGGCAAGGGATAATGAAGCGGGCTCGGGGACGGTGACGCCGAGTTCGGAGAAGGTGGCGTGGCCGTTGGCGCTGGTGGTGTCGTCGCCGAGGAAGATAAAGTCTGGCAAGGCGTAGACGTTGGGGAAGCCGGCGAAAGCACTGTAGTCCTTGTTGGGGCCGCTGAGGATTTGGGTTCCGTCGGCGGTGAGTGTGTAGCCGGCTGGGCCGATGTGGAGGTCGTAGACCCATTCGTGATCGGAGGGGTTGAAGGCGGAGGTCGCTTCGGTTGTCGGTGTACCCGGATGTGTCTGCAGCGGGCTGTCCTGCTGGGCCCAGACCTGATCGGCCCAGAAGCCCAGTTCGACGCCTTTGTGATCCTTGTCGAGGACGATCAGGCTGACGCCGGCGCGGTCGCCGCTGGCATGGGCCTCGGACAGCATTTTCATGTTCAAGGTGACGTCGAATCCGAAATTACGATCGAGGATGGGGAGCGTATTGGCTGCGCCGAGGTTGCTGTATCCGTCCTTGAGCGTGTTGCTGCTCGTAGTATCAAAATTGGTGAAACTTGCACCGGGCGTGTAGTTGCTGGCGTCAGGACCGTATGTGAGCCAACCCTGTGATTCCGGAGAAGTGTTCAGGCTGCCGTTGTAGAGATCGGTGGCCGAGGCGGTGAGGGGCATTCCGAGGAGGAGGAGCGGGGCAAGTTTTCGCAGTGTTGGTCGCATGAGATCAGTGGAAGATACTCCATGATCGGGCGGATGCAAAAGAAGAATCATACCTGATGGGTTGGATTGTCTTGCGCGACAGTCATGCCCTATAACGTTCGCATGGGCGACATGGAATTGCTCTTTCTTGGCACGGGCACGAGTGCGGGCATACCGATGATCGGTTGCAAGTGCGAGGTGTGCACCAGCGCTGATCCGCGCGACAAACGAACGCGTCCGTCTGCGCTGCTGTCCTATGACGGGAAGCGCATCCTGATTGATTCGACGCCTGAGTTGCGAATTCAGTGCGTGACACATGGTGTGGATATGGTGGATGCGGTGGTGTTCACGCATGCGCACGCCGATCACATCATGGGGCTGGACGATGTGCGGCGGTTTAATGTGATCAGTGGCAGGCCGATGGATGTCTGGGCCAATGCCAGGACGATGAAGTCGCTGCAGCAATGTTTTTCATATGCGTTTCTGGATCCGTCGGTAAAGACGACGGTGTTTCGGCCGAAACTCTTGTCGCGGTTGATCGAGGGGCCGTTTGAAGTGGAGGGACGGACGTGGACGCCGGTGCCCCTACTGCATGGGGAGGTGCACGTGCTGGGGTTCAGGGTCGGGAACGTCGCGTATTGCACTGATGTGAGTCATATTCCGGACGCATCGTACAAGTTGCTGGAAGGGGTTGAAGTGCTGGTGTTGGACGGGTTGCAGTTCAAGCCGCATCCGACGCATTTTTCGGTGCAGGAGGCGGTGGCGGCGGCGGAGCGAATTGGGGCGAAACAGACGTGGCTGACTCACATTACGCATGGGACGACGCATGCGGAGAGCAACAGACAATTGCCGCCGCATGTGCAACTGGCGTATGACGGATTGCGGATCGAACTTTAGGTTCAGGCGGAGGCGCTCAGGGGAGACTTTCGCGTTAGCACGTGGCGGATGAGTTCAAGGCGGCGGACAACTTCGATCATGTCGGCGGGGCGTTTTTCGGCCTTGGTGCGGACGCATTCCATGACGAGGCCGGAGAGATTTTCCGGGACGGTTGGGTTGATGTCGCGCGGGGAGGCGATGCGATCGTCGACGAGGAAGCTGTTGTCGCTTTTCTTGAGGGTGAAGAGGGTGGGGATGGTTCGGCCTGCCAGGGCCCAATAGAGGGTTGCGCCGAAGTTGAAGACGTCGGTGCGGATGGAGACGGCCTCGCAGCGCACCTGCTCGGGGGAGATGTAGTCGGGCGTGCCCTGGATGCGTTCCTTGATGGATCCGACTTTGCAGGTTTGGCCGTAGTCGATGACTTTTACAGCGCCGCCTGGGCCGAGGAGGATGTTATTGGGCTTGAGATCGCAGTGGACGTAGCCGAGGTGGTGCATGGCCTCGAGGCCTTTGCCAACCTGGATGAAGCAATCGATGATGCCGACGGTGTCGCGGGGCTTGAAGACTTCGAGCGGTTGGCCATCGAACATTTCGAGGATCAGAATTGCTTCGGTCGTTTTTCGAAGCAGCGTTTTATTTTCCTTGAGCTCGATGGCCCGGCGCAGGTTCGGATGGGAGAAGTGGCGGCTGACTTCGTATTCGGCTTCCAACTGTTCTATGAATCGAACGTGCCGTTCGGTCTTGCGAACGACATGCTTCATTGCGTAGATCTGCTTGGTTTCGGGGTGGGACACTACGTAGAGAATACTGCCCGCGCCTTCACCAATGAAGTCAATGACCTCGTACCCGAAGAGCTTAGTGGGGAGTTGCGTTGCACGCGCCTCACTTGAAATGAGTGTAGTAGCCATTTTCTTTTACCCACGCGGTTGGCGGTCGATTCAAAACTGTACCAACGGCAAGCGATATGTTGATCAGATCTTCATCTAATACACCATATAACGTGAAAGCGTGACGTGTAATTGGCGCGATCACAAGTTTTTTTTTGGACCATTTTTGTAATGGTGGGGAATCTGTGCCGGTTCTACTTAATTCCCATCTGAATCTGCACAACGTTGTTGGGCGAATCGGGCCCTTCCCAAAAAAGATATGCTTCGCGGCTTTCGCCGCTGGGGGTGAGTTTCGCCTTTTCAATGCCGGCCATCAGTTGGCCGTAGGCTTCGTGCATGTGGGCGAGTGAACCGGTGAGCAGGATGGTGGCGCACTTGAATTCGGCGGTTTTGCGGATTTTGAAATCTCCAAATATCTTCGTATCGGGTTTTACTGGACGGCCGATCTGAAGTGTGAAGGGCTTGGACATGTCGACGAGATCGAGATAGATGAAGACGGACGGGCCAGCGGGGATGACCTT
>JBBRHH010000143.1:0-11672 GCA_038222915.1 Tepidisphaerales bacterium | reverse complement strand
TCTTCGCTTCGCAACTCCTGATGGCGGGCAGCGGCGATCTGGCGGGCACCGCTTTCACCCTCGGAAGCGGATCGCTTGCGGCCAACCACGTCGCTCCCAATCAGGTGATCGTCTTCACGGGAAGCATCGCCGGCAGCTATCCGATCGTCAGTGTCGATTCGACGACGCAACTGACGCTCAGCGTGATGTACGACGCGCTGTTTCAGGCCGGTGTGTCGCCGGCGCCCAGCCCACACCGCACGGTGAGTAGTCTGGCCTTTGCGGTGCGCACATTCGGACCGCAGCGGCAGGTGGTGAGCGATCTGATCTCGCGCACGGGCGGCGTCGAGCCGGATGGCAGCCGCGGTTCGATTCTGAATCCGGACGTACTGCGCCGGCCGTGCGTCCTGGGCACTCTGCAGATGATCTACAACGCCCTGGCGGCGGCGGCGACCAATCCGGCCAACCTGACAGCGCGGGCGGATTTGTACGAGCGGCTTTATCGCCGGGCGCTGCACCAATGCCGCATCGACGTTGACCTGGATGGAGACGGGGTGGCCGACACAACGCGGCACCTGGGCGTGCTGAGTGTGAGCCGGCGGTAGGCGCAATTCAAAGATCCACTTGAAAGGGGGTCTTTATGTTTTTGATGGAACTGCTTGCGGACGAGACTTCTATTCAACAACTGACCAACTTTGGCGCGGCCGGGATCATGGGCGCGATGTGGCTGTGGGAGCGGCGCACCAGCCGGCAGCGCGAGGAGCAACTGGATGAGGCGCACGCGCGGATCATGAGCGATCGCGTCGGCCTCGATCAGCTCATCGACGTGGTGCGCCAGAACGCGGAGGCGCTTTCGCGATTCGCGACGACGCAGGAGCAGTTCCTGCGGGCCGGAGCGGCTGCGCCGATTCGATCTCAGAATTGAACTTTTTGAAATTCAGATTTCTGGCCGGACGCGCCGCGGGTGCAGTGCGCCGTCAGGATTCATCTTCTACGAAAGGAACGGTGTGTCATGCGTTATGGAAGTTATGGGTTTCGTGCAGCGCTGGGTGTGCTGGCGCTGGCGGCTGCGTCGTGCGTCGCCGGATGCACGCTGCAAGCGGATTACGTCAAGTCGGACCGGCTGACCAAGACGGCCGTTGAGCCGAAGCTGGTGCAGTACTCTGCCGACCATCCGGAGGAGAAACAGGACGTCGACGCGCTGCTGTACACCTGGGAGAAGCGCGTCGCCACGGCCGAGGCCAAAGCGAAGTAGCGGCCCGGATATATCAACCAATACCTTCAACAGGAGCAATCCAATGGACCTCTCATTTTTACCCGACACGGTGCGGACGCAGGTGGCGGCGCTGGGCAACGACATTTCCACCAGCTTCTTCGCCGAGCTGAAACAGTTGACGCCCAACGACCAGGAGAAGGCGATCATCGCCAACGCGGCCCAGGTGCTGGCGGCGGCGTCGATCCTGACCATCGGCGCGGACGACGCGACGAAGTCGCAATGGAAACAGCGGTCGAACTTCGCCATTGCCGAGCTGGCGAACCTTGGGGTGGCGGCGGCGATCGAGGCGGCGGACGCGATCCGGCGCGTTGCGTCGCAGGCCGTCACCAAGGCGGTTGAAATCGCCACGTCGGCATTGTTTGCCGCTATTTGAATTTTACTCTGACAATTAACCCGGCACGGGCTGCTCATCGCGGCCCGTGCCTTTATGGAGGGCATGATGAAAAGGGAAGAATTGAAAATCGTGTTGACGATCGTCCTGCTTCTGGCGGCGCGTGCTTCGGCACAGGCGACCAAGCCGTCCGGTTTCGACGTGACCAAATGCGGGCCGATGGCGCACCAGTTGAAGGTGTGGGACCCTGTCGGGACGGATACGCTCAGCAATTATCTCACAGGCGAATTTATCGCGACGCAGGGCGCGAGCGATCCGCATGCGACGCCGCCGAAGGTGAAGGACGGCAAGGGAATCCTGACGCGGATTCGCACGACGCACGCCGGCGACATCATCACCTACCGCAATTGCGGCGGCTGGGACATCGGGCGGGAAAACGCGACGGTGATGGTGGGCGGCCTTCCGCAGGTGATCGGGACGCACACGGATTTTCTCTGGGTCGTCTCGGATAAGTCGGCCACCGGAATCACGCTCCGCATTATCGACTGCTACGTCGGCCACGTCGAAGGCGAAACGATCCATATCGAGGGCGGGAGCTATGAGTCGATCGAACTGGTGCGGGTGGCTACCAACAATGTGATCGATGGCCAGGCGATCGCGGGAAACAAGGTGACGATCAAGGTGATGCCCGGGTGTAAGATCAAACGCGTGGTGGCCGACGGTTGCTCCACCAATTTGTATTTCGACACGACCGCGTTGCAGGGCGCTGATCCGGGAACGGTGCTGGAATCGGTCTATGTGAACAATCACCTGGGCGGATATCCCACGTATCTGGGCAGCACGAAGATCCACATCAACGATCTTCCTGATGACATGAAAGGGCCGGTCATGAAGCCGCAGGTTGTTCCGGCCACCAAGCCGTTTGAGGATCGGGAATTGTGGTTGGCCGGGAAGCGATATCGGTTGATGGACGCGCCGTGAGCGGTCATTTCTTGCGGCGGAGGAGGCAGGACCACGCCAGCGGCTCGATCATCTGGCCGTCGATGACCACGCCGAAAAACCGGAATTCCCGTAGCTGAACCACGTCGAAAAGTGTTCCGAGTTCCTGGCAGATTTCCTGTGCATGCACGCGCGGGGGGCCGTGGCCGGGCGATTGTTCATTGGCATTGCCCGTCAAGGTCAGATACAAACCGCCCGGCGCGACGGTGCGCTCCAGGGTGCGCAGGAAGGCCGGGAGATCGACTTGCCGCAGCACATGATAAACGCCGCGATCGAAGACGAAATCGAAGGGCTTGCCAAGCTCCGGCGGGTTGAGTGCATCGCCCAACAGCAGGCTGGCCGTCGCGCCGGCAGTTCGCAGCTTGGCCCGCCCTTCGTCGATGGCCAGTGGCGAGACGTCAAACGCCGTAACGTTGAAGCCGCGCCGTGCGAGCTCAATCGCGTTGGTGCCGGTACCGCAGCCGATCTCCAGCGTGCGCCTTGGCGTAATGTGGTATTCATCCAGCACCCGTACCATTTCGCGCGAAGGCTCGCCGCTGTCCCAGGGGGTTTGTCGATCGGCGTAACATTTGTTCCAGTCAGGAAAATCAGCCATGGTCCACCTCGTTGAAAAAGTTCGCGATCTTGCATCATACCCGCTGCTGTGCGCAGTTCTCTTCCTCGCCACCGGCTGCTCGTCGACGCCCAAGCCCGATCCATTGTCGAAGCCTACTGTCCGCATCACCACAGCGCTGGACGCGGCGGCCGTTTATCTCATTTCGAAACAATCCGACGACGGCGCTTGGCGGTCAGGCGTTTACAGTGTTTTGAAGGACGGGCCGGCGCTGACGCCGCATGTGGCCGGCACGTTGACGCTGCTCAACGGCAATGCCGAGACGCGCACGGCTTTTAGCAGTGCCTGCGCATATATCGCTTCGCAAATCCGCCGCGGAACAGTCGATCCTGGCTATCTCGGATTCACCTATCCAGCGTACATCGCGGCCGGCGCTGCCAGCGTGCTTGCACTTGAGAACAATCCCGAACATGCCGGCGTTCGCGATGAATACATCAAGCTCTTACGGTCGCAGCAATTGAACGACGCGCTCGGCTGGAAACCCACCGACACGGAATACGGCGGTTGGAGTTATGCGCCGCGCACCCCGCGCCGGCCGGCCGATCTCTCGGCGCATCTGGACACAAACCTCTCGGCCACCCTGTACGCCGCTGATGCTCTGCGGCTGGCGGGCGTGCCACAAAGTGATCTTGCATGGAAGGGGGCGTTGGCCTTCGTGGAACGCTGCCAGAATTTCGCCGAATCTTCCCCTGATAAGCGTTTCGACGATGGCGGATTCTTTTGTTCACCCACCATGTCCCTGCTGAACAAGGCGGGCGTCGCGGGAAAGGATGCACGTGGCCACGAGCGGTTTAATTCCTACGCCAGCATGACTGCCGACGGCGTTCGCGCGTTGCTGGACTGCGGATTGCCGCTCAACCACCCGCGCGTGGTGGCCGCCCGAGCCTGGCTTGAGCGTGATTTCTCGGCGTTCATCAACGGCGGCGTCTTCGCTCCCGATCGCGATAAGACCCGCAACGCCACCTATTACTATTATGCCTGGACGGTCGCCTGCGCGTTCCGGCAACTGGGTGCGCGCGACATTCAAACGCATCACGGCAAGGTCAACTGGGCCAAAGAGCTCTCCAGCGAACTTCTGGAACGGCAGCGCAGCGATGGGTCGTGGATCAATAAATTCAATGACGCGAAGGAAGACGATCCGCTCGTCGCCACGCCGTTCGCGGCCGCGGCGCTGAAGATCTGCAGCCGATTTCTGCCGGCGGATTGAGCCCGATTGAGTCTAGGCGGACAGCGTCGCATCCACCATCGCCTGCGCTTCGCGGACGATCTCAGCCAGGTGTGCCTCGCCTTTAAAACTCTCGGCGTAGATCTTGTAAATATTTTCTGTGCCGGAGGGTCTGGCCGCGAACCAGCCGTTCTCAGTGACCACCTTCAGCCCGCCGATCGGCGCATCGTTTCCGGGTGCACGCGTCAGCTTGGCGACGATCGCTTCGCCGGCCAGCGTGGTCGCCTTCACTGCTTCGGGCGACAGTTTCTGCAAGATCGCCTTCTGTGCGGGTGTGGCGGGCGCGTCGATGCGCGTGTAGTAGGGCATGCCGAATTTGGCCGCCAGTTCCTGAAAATGTTTGCCCGGATCGCGGCCGGTCTTCGCGGTGATCTCCGCGGCCAGCAGATCCATGATGATGCCGTCCTTGTCGGTTGACCAGACCGTCCCATCACGGCGCAGAAAGCTTGCGCCGGCGCTTTCTTCGCCGCCGAAACAGACTTCGCCGTTGAACAGGCCGGGCGCGAACCATTTGAATCCGACCGGCACTTCGGACAGAACGCGCCCGGCATCGGCGACGACCCGATCGATCAGGCCGCTGGAGACGAGCGTCTTTCCGACGGCCGCGCTGGTTGACCATTGCGGGCGATTGCCGAGCAGATATCGGATCGCCACCGCGAGATAGTGATTCGGGTTTAGCAGACCGGCCGATGGCGTCACGATGCCGTGGCGGTCGGAATCGGGGTCGTTGCCGAAGGCGACGTCGTAGCGGTCTTTCAACTCGACCAGCTTCGCCATCGCATACGGGCTTGAGCAATCCATGCGGATTTGGCCGTCGTGGTCCAGCGTCATGAAGCTGAACGTTGGGTCGATGGTCTTGTTCACGACGTCCACGTTGAGGCCGTACATCTCGTTGATCGGCGCCCAATAGGCAACGCTGGCGCCGCCCAATGGATCAGCGCCCAGCTTCAGGCCGGCAGAGCGGATGGCGTCGATGTCGATCACGTTGGCCAGGTCGCGCACATACGGCAGCACGAAGTCGTGGGCGTGCGACGAGACTTCCTTCAGCGCCGCCTCATACTCGGTCCAGCCGACATCCCGGTTGCCGCCGCGCAAGAGCGCGTTGGCGCGGTCCTGGATCCAGCGGGTCACGTCGGTGTCGGCGGGGCCGCCGTTGATGGCGTTGTATTTGAATCCGCCGTCGCGCGGCGGATTGTGCGATGGGGTGATCACGATGCCGTCGCTCAGGCCGTTCCGGCGGCCGCGGTTGTATTGCAGGATCGCGTGCGAGATGACGGGCGTTGGCGTGTCGCCGTCGTTCTTTTGATAGAGAACTTCGACGCCGTTGGCCGCCAGCACTTCGATGGCGGTCTTCTGCGCCGAGGCCGACAGGGCGTGCGTATCCTTGCCTAGAAAAATCGGGCCGGTGATTCCCTGCGTCACCCGATATTCACAGATCGCCTGGGTAATCGCGAGGATGTGCGCCTCGGTGAACGTGCCATTGGCGGAGGTGCCACGGTGGCCGCTGGTGCCGAAGCTGACAAGCTGCTGCGGGTCGGCCAGGTCCGGTTGGCGCTCGTAATATTCGGCGATCAGCTTGGCCGGATCGATCAAGATGTCTTTGGGCGCCGGCTTCCCGGCCAACGGATGCAATGCCATCGCAAATCTCTCCTTCAATTACCAGATCAGCAGACCAAACGGCGATGAGCGCTGGACGACTTTGTCCTTGGGCACATTGGAAAGCTCGACGAACTGGCTCGACCAGTCGTCAATCACGGACTTCACCGGCTCCCACCACGTCAGGGCTTTGAAGTTGATAATCGCCTCCTTGGGCCGTTCGCGGTCGGCGAACATCGCCACCACCTTGCCGGTCGCGCCGTCACGCAGGCGGCCTTCGATCGCAATGACGCCTTTGCCCGAATCTTCCGATTGCGTCGCCGTCTGTCCCGCCACCGTCGCGGCCGTCGCTTCCCAGAACACATATCCGACTGCGTTCAGCGCCGCTTTCGACGGCACAAGCTGTACGACGGCGGTTTCCAGGATCAGGGTCTTGGGCCCGGCGGCGCTGACGGTCTTAAAGTGCTTCTTGGGATCTTTTTCAGCGGCAGTTACAAACGAAACCTGCACGTACTCGCCTACGTTCTTCAGGTCGTCCTTCACGCCGGGGTTGAGATTGGCAAAGTTGGCTTTTTCCCACAGGTTCTGCGCCATGACGTAGTTCATGTTCACCGGCGCAACCAGCAGTTCGGTATACTTGTTGGGGTCGTATTGCGGATCCCAGTAGCTGCGATCGAAGGGAGCGCGCTTCACCTCGCTCATCAGATCGGCCTTTTCCAGAAATCCCGAATCGGGCGCGGGCTTGGCCTTGCAACCCATCGACAGGCAAAACAACGCTCCCAATAAGATTGTCAGTGCAGTAGTGCGTCCCGGCATCCGATGCTCCTTTGCAAAAGTGTCCATCCAATGGCGAAGCATATCGCAACGCGCGCATGATGGAAGTGCCTATTGCGGAGGTTATGATCGCGAATTGATCCGCAAATCTTATCAGCAAGGTTGAACCATGACCCACCAGCCCGCGACATCGTCCCATCTGTCCCGTCGGAACCTGTTGAAGTCGGCCCTTGCCACGGCCGCCCTCGCGGGTGTTTCGTCGTCGTACGCTGCCGGCCCGGCCGCCGCGCCCGCCACGCAGCCGCACGCCGATCCGTGGCTGGGGCTGAAGGTGGGCATCACCACCTACACGTTCAAGCAGCGCCCCCTTGAGCCAACCATCGCCGCCATCAAGCGCGTGGGCCTTTCCTACGTCTCCATTAAGGACTTTCACCTTCCGCTCAAGAGCACGGCCGCGGAGCGCAAAGAGGTGGCCCAGAAGTTCAAGGCCGCTGGCATCACGCCGATGAGCTGCGGCGTCATCAGCCTCAAGGGCACGGAAAAGGAAAATCGCCAGGCCTTCGACTATGCCCGCGACGCGGGCATTCCGACCATCGTCTGCTCGCCCACGCCGGCCATGCTGCCCGATCTCGACAAGCTGGTGAAGGAGTACGACATCCGCATCGCCATTCACAACCATGGGCCCGAGGACAAGATCTTTCCGTCGCCGAATGAAGTCTGGGCTGCCGTGGAGAAGCTCGATCCGCGCATGGGCCTGTGCATCGACGTTGGCCACAGTTTTCGGGCAGGCGTCGATCCGGCGGCCGCCATCCGAAAATACAAGGACCGCCTCTTCGATCTTCATTTCAAGGACAACGATTCCAACGATCCGAAGGCCAAGCCCGTCGAAGTTGGGCGGGGCGTCATGGATATTCGCGGCATGCTGCAGGCACTGATCGACATTCGCTATCAATATGAGTTCAGCTTCGAATTTGAAAAGGACATGGACGACCCGCTTCCCGGCTTGGCCGAGAGTGTCGGATTCACCAAAGGTGTGTTGTCGACGATGAAAGCCTAATGCCCCTGATTCTCCTGATGCCCATTGTGCAGCAGTTGTGAGAGCGTTGCGATCAACGTGGCGGGTTCCACCGGCTTGGCGATGTGCATGTGAAACCCGTTGAGGAGGGCGCTGCGGCGGTCTTCCGCGCGGGCATACGCGGTGAGCGCCACCGCGGGCATATCGCCGCCGTGCCGGTCGTCCAGCGCGCGGATCTTGCGGATCAGCGAATAGCCGTCCTCCTCGGGCATGCAGATATCGCTCAACAAAATATTTGGAGGTTGGCGCAATACTTCCTCCAGGGCCTCGGCCGCTGAGGAAGCGGTGACAACTGTCGCGGCGTAATGTTCCAGCATCCGTTTCACCACCTCGCGCCCATCCGGTTCATCGTCCACCAAAAGTACCCGCACGCCCTGAAGCAGCGTTGGCATTGCGGGGCTCTGCGACGGCGCGATCGCCGGCGCTGCCGCAAGCGCGTCGGGCTCGGGGGTTGTATTGTCGGGCAGCTGGGTGACCGGAAGAGTCACCATGAATGTGGCGCCTTTGCCTTCGCCCTGGCTCTTCACCGATATCTTGCCGCCGTGCAGCTCGATGAGTTGTTTGACGATGGCCAGCCCAAGGCCAAGCCCGCCGTGCCGGCGCGTGCTGGACGCGTCGGCCTGTTGGAAACGCTCAAATACATGGGGCAGGAATTCCTGTTTGATCCCCTCGCCATCGTCCGCGACCGCCACCGTCTGATGAGCGCCGCTCTGAGTCACCGACACCCGCACGTGGCCGCCCTCAGGGGTGAACTTGATCGAATTGGACAGCAGGTTCCATAAAACCTGCTGCAGTCGGTTGTGATCTCCCCAGATCGGGCCGGCCTGCGCATCCGCATTCACGTCGACGCGAATTCGCTTGGCGCTGGCGGCGGGTTGGACGGTGTGCAGCGCCGCGTGGATCACCGGCGCGAGTTCCATCCGCCGCATGTCGAGCCGAATCTTGCCGGAGATGATTCGGCTCATGTCGAGGAGGTCTTCGATGATCTGCGTCTGCGCCCGCGCGTTGCGCTCTATGGCCTCGATGCCAAGCGTCAGGTCCTCCTCGTTGCGGTTGCCGCCGCCCAGAATCTGCGACCAGCCGAGAATCGCGTTCAGGGGTGTTCGAAGTTCGTGCGACAGCGTCGCCAGAAATTCGTCTTTCACCCGTCCCACCCGCTCGGCCTCGCTGCGCGCGGCACGCTCGCTGATCAACAGCCGCTCGCGTTCCTTCGCCGCCTCCCCGCGCTCCTGCAGGTGCTCGCGAATCTGATATTGCCGCTGCCGGCTGCGCAGCAGCGTGCGCACCACGCTTACCAGCGAAGCCATCTGCACCGGCCGCTCCAGCACCGTCACATTGCCCAGCAACTCCATCGCGGATCTCCCCGCCGAGGAATTGGCGCCGCCGGCCGCCAGCACAACAATCGGCAGATCCGACCAGGGCCGCTGATTTCGAAGATGGGTCACGAGCGCCGCTATTTCGGAGGAGGACGATACTTCTTCCGTCAACAGAACGGCGCCTGCGCCCAAGGTGAGTTCCGCGCGCAGCGCCTGGATGCTGGAGCAGGTCCAGCAGGCGATGCCCATGTCGCCCAGAATGCGCTGCGTCATGGCGGCGTCTTTGGGGGTGGGTGCCAGCAACAACACGCGCTCTTCAAGTTGTCGCATCGCTGGATCAATCACTTTCGTTCATCTCCCGCATTCGGGTCGACCTTCACTGTCGGAACGCCTGTCATCACGCCAAGCAGGTTCTCCAGCGGCTCGCTCAGCACGATGCCGCCGGCCGAAATTCGCAGCTCGCGGATCGATTCCTCGTGCGCGCCGCTGCGTTTTTTGACGACTGAGATCGCCTTCTTCACTTTTCCGTCGAGCTCAAAATAGCGGGTGAGCACCACGCAATCCGCCAGGTAACTCACATCCACCGGCGTCTGCATGCCGCCGCCCACCATCCCGTGCTGTGCCACAACCAGGATGGTTGTCACGCCTTGTTGTCCAAGGTAGGTGAGCAATTCGTGGAGTTGAATGACGAGGTATCGCTCCTCGGGCATTGAATTCAAATAGCCGTTCAGGCTGTCGATGACGACGATGCGACACTGTCGCTCCTCGACGTGCCGTCGAATGGTTTGGACGAACTCCCCCGGCGACAATTCCGCCGGATCCACCTGTTGGACCAATATCTTGCCGCTGTCGATATGCTTCTTCAGATCCAATCCAAGCCCGGCCGAACGCTTGAGGAGCGTCGCGATGCTTTCATCAAAGGCGAACACCGCGACACACTCACCGCGCTCGGCGGCGGCGTGAATGAACTGCGTGGCAACGGTGGATTTGCCGGATCCGGCAGGGCCCATCAACAGCGTGCTAGTGCCGCGATCCAGTCCACCGCCCAGCAGGGCATCCAGCGGCGCGACGTTGCTGGTTGCCATTGTCTGGTCAAACGCGCGGTGATGCTCCGCGGCCACAAGCCGTGGAAACACGTCCAATCCGCCGCGAATGATCGAGAAGTCGTGATAGCCGCCGCGGTAGGATTTGCCGCGCATCTTGATCACCCGCAAGCGACGCCGTTCTGCGCCATATTCGGGCGAAAGCTGTTCAAGTGTCAGCACGCCATGTGCAATGCTGCGCACCTGGAGGTCTGAGGCCTCTGACGAACGATCGTCGAGCAGCAATACCGTGCATTGACGCCCTGTGAAGAACTGCTTGAGTGCGAGAATCTGCCGGCGATAGCGCAGCGGATTTTGCGCCAGCAGACGCATTTCGGAGAGTGAATCAAAAACCATGCGGCGCGGCTTCACGCGCTCGACTTCCTCCAGCACAGCGCGGGTCGTCTCGGCCAGCTCGGTTTCGGCCGGATGATACATCGTGTATTGCGAATCGGGGGTCAGGCTTTCCTCGGCGGCCACCAGCTCAAAGATCTGAATCTTGTCGAGCGACCACCCGTGTGACCTGGCGATCGCATTGATCTCTTCCCGGGTTTCGGAGAGCGTCACATAAAGTGAGATCTCACCGATGGCTGCTCCTTCCAGCAAGTAGCGCAGCGCGAGCGTGGTCTTGCCCGCCCCCGGATCCCCTTCAATCAAATAAAGTCGATTGGGCGTCAGCCCGCCATTCAGGATTGTGTCCAATCCTTCGATGCCGCTGGCTGACAGCGTTTCTGAATCTGCCATACCCGCATGCTAATAATCGTCGTCCGATTTGCCTACGTGCATTCGGGCGGCTTGTGGCATCATTTCCCGGCGACCAATTCGTAAAAGCCAACGCCGTCGCGTTTCAAAAACCCCTTGTCCACCAGCTCTTCCCAGATTTCCTTGCCAAACCCCGACGGCGGCTGCATCGACACCACGCGCTCGCTGGCCGTACCGGTTAGTGGGCTGCGGCCGAGCTTTGAATCATCATCCAGCCGCGTTAGTTTCAATCGCTTCTTGAATGTCTTGAGTGCTTTTTTCAGTTCTTCTTCGGTATGCGGCATCGGCGGCTCCTGTGAAATGTTTTCGCGGGCAAGTTGTACCGCCAAAGCGGAAGGATCGCCAAGCCTGACAACTGCTGGCGGATTTGGCGGTAGCAATCGGTAAGCGTACAAGTCACCCGTCGCAAGGGCGTCAACAAAACGAGGAGATTCATGTCCCAACCAGGATCCGCGCCAAATTCGGAATCAAAAGTTAGCCGTCGCGGCACGCTCGCGGCCGCGGGTTTCGCGGCGGCAGGGCTGCTGCTCAATGACGCACCGGCCGCCCCGACAACCGGGCCGGCGACAAACCCCGCCGCCGAAGTCGCTGATCGCGGCTCGTCCATCAAGATCACCGGCCTGCAGGCTATGGGCGCAGGGCCG
>JBBRHH010000142.1:0-11904 GCA_038222915.1 Tepidisphaerales bacterium | reverse complement strand
AACGGCGCGGCGACCACTGGATCGCACACGTATACCGCGATTGGTGCTCAGACCGTGACCGCCACGGCCACGGACGGTACCGGCAACTACAGCAATAATGAGACGGTAACTGTTGCCAACGTCAATCCGACGGTGTCGATTTCCGGCAACCCTGGAACGTCAACCGAAGGCACCGCGATCCCGTTCACCAGCAACGTGAGCGACCCCGGCGCCAACGGCCAAACATTCACCTACGCTTGGAGCGTGTCTGACGGCACGAATGTCGTCGGGACCGCAACGACCGCCAACTACAGTTTCACTCCGACTCACTTCGGTAGCTTCACCGCCAGCCTCAGCGTCACCGACGCCGACGGCGGCGTCACTGCGGCGTCCAATCAGGTGGTCACCGTCACCAACGTCGCCCCGAATACTCCGGTCATCACCGGCTCGTCGACGGGCAACGAAGGCAGCCAGATCAGCCTCACGGGCGCTGCGACGGACCCAGGCTCATCCAACACTGTCACTTACGCGTGGGCCCTCGTAACGGGCGGCAATCAAATCTCCACCGGCGTTGGAACAGACTTTAGTTTCACGCCAGTCAATAACGGTTCCTATACCGTGCACCTCACGGCAACGGACGATGGGAGCCTGACCAGCAGCGCCGCCAAGGTGATCACCGTTGCGAATGTCGCCCCGACGCCAGCTATCAACGGCAGCAGCTCGGTCAACGAAGGCTCGACTCTGCATCTGACCAGCACTGTCACCGACCCTGGCCAAAATGACGAATTCACCTATGCGTGGAGCATCACCAAAGGCGCAAACAGCTTTGGCACGGGTACATCGACAACCATAGACTTCAGCCCGACGCACTTTGGGACCTACACCGCCAGCCTGACCGTGACCGACAGTGACGGCGACAGCACCACGACCACGAAGACGATCTCCGTCACGAATCTTGCTCCCAACACCCCGGTCATCACCGGCAACCCGGATGCGCCGACCGAAGGCGACGGCATCAGCCTCGGATCGAACATCACCGACCCAGGTTCCACGAACACCTTCACCTATCAGTGGACGGCAACCCATGGCCAACGCACTGTCGCCACGGGCACGAATGCCAGCTTTGACTTCACCGCCGATGACAGTGGCGTGTTTACCGTAAGTCTCACGACGACCGACGACGGCGGCCTCTCGACTGCGGCCAGTCCGCTTGTCCTGACAGTCGCGAATCAAGCCCCGAGTTCGGTCACCATCAACGGTGCATCGGCCAACAGCCACGAGGGCGCGGCGGTGAACCTCACCAGCGCAGTCGTCGACGCCGGCTCGGCCGACACCTTTACCTATGCATGGAGCGTGACCAATGCCAATGGCCCCGTCGTCTCCAGCAGCCTTCAGGATTTCACGTTCACGCCCGACCACAGCGGCGTCTACACCGTCGCGCTGTCGGTGACTGATGACGGCAACGGCACCACCGACGCCACCAACAAGATCATCACGGTCGACAACCTTGCACCGACCAGCGCGGCCATCGCAGGCCCAAGCAGCGGCAATGAGGGCGGCAACCTGACCTTCACGGGTAGTGCTACCGATCCTGGCGCCGGCAACACCTTTACGTATGCCTGGACCGTCACCAAGGGCAATCAAACGACCACCGGCAGCGGCCAGTCGTTTGACTTCACGCCGCCCTCCAGCGGCAGCTACACCGTCAGCATGGTTGCATCGGACGACGGCGGCCTCACCAAGTCCGCCAGCGATAAGGTGATTACGATTGCCAATGTCGCACCGACGGCGGCGATCACTGTCGGCAACACCACGACCGAAGGACAGGCCGTCAGTCTCACTGGCGTGGCAACCGATCCTGGCATCGGCGACACCTTCACCTACGCCTGGACGATCACACACAACAATCAGACGTTCACAACCGGCACCGGCGAGAACTTCTCATTCACGCCCACGAGCGTTGGGACGTACGGGGTTGCCCTGACGATTACCGATGCGGATGGCGAAAGCGGCCAGGCATCGAAGAGCGTCACCGTTGCGAACGTCGCGCCAAGTGCGGTGTCGATCAACGGCGCCCCTTCGTCGAGTCCTGAAGGCACGCTGATCAGCCTGACCAGCACCGTCACGGATGCCGGATCTGCCGACACCTTTACGTACGCATGGGTTGTCACGCAAGGCGGCAATAGCGTTGCAACTGGGACCGATGCGAACTTCTCGTTCACGCCCACCACACATGCAACATACACAGTGGCGCTGACTGCCACCGACGATAGCGGGGCGGCGAGCCCCGTGGACACAAAGACGATTACGGTCACCAACGTCGCACCAAGCTCGGTGACGATCAACGGTGCGCCGTCGAGCGGAACCGAAGGAACTCCGATCAGCATGACCAGCAGCGTGGTTGATGCCGGTACCGACGACCAGCTCACTTATAGCTGGACCGCGACCAACAGCGGCGGCAGCACGGTGGCCAGCGGTTCGAATGCCGGCTTCACGTTCACCCCGCCTGACGATGGCAGCTACACCGTCGGCCTGACTGTCACCGATGACGGCGGTTTGAGCAAGTCGGCGACGGCGAAGGTCATTACCGTGACCAATCTGCCGCCGGTTGTTTCGATCAGCGCCTCGGCCTCGCCCGCGGAGGGGTCGGCCGTCAGCCTCACTTCCACGGTGACCGATCCTGGAACACAGGACACCGCAACATATGCATGGACCGTTACCAAGGGCAACGTTCAGGTTGCAACCGGGACTACGAAGAACTTCAGCTTCACGCCCACAAGTGGTGGGGCGTACACGGCGACTCTCGTCGCAACAGACAACGGCGGTGCCTCGGCATCATCCGGCCCGCTGACCATCAACGTTGACTTCGTGAAGCCATCGAGCGTCACGATTACCGGCGTGCCACAAAATGCCCGCGAGGGTACTGCGGTCACGTTTGGAAGCAGCGTCGTTGATCCAGGCTCAGCCGACACGTTCACGTATGCGTGGAGCGTTACCAAGAACGATCAGGCATTTGAGACCGGGACGAGCAGCATCGGACAGGGCTTCACGTTCACGCCTGATGACAATGGCACGTACGTTGTCAGTCTTGTCGTTACCGACAATGGCGGCAAATCAACCTCGGCTACTGATCAGAGCTTTACCGTCAGCAATGTCGTTCCGACGGTTGCGGTCACGGCTTCAACGGGTTCAGTCGCGGGTTATGACACTTCATTCACCGCGGTTGTCACCGATCCTGGATCGGTCGATACGCAGCGAATCTCGTGGGACTTTGGTGATGGGGCTGGCGCGATTGGCCTTCATCCGGTTACGGACGAGGGCGCGTTGACGCCGACGCACACGTATGCCGCAGCCGGCACCTACACCGTGCACGCCATCATCCGGGACAACGACGGTGGTTCGACGACGACAACCAGGCAGGTGACGGTTGGCCGGGTTGGTCTTGTTGCGGATCCCGCTGACTCGTCAAAGACTGCACTGGTGGTGGAAGGCACCACGGGCGCGGACACGATTCAGATCGTGGCCGGGTCTTCGTCCGGCAGCTTGAAGGTCATTGTTGGCGGCGTGTCGCAGGGCACGTTTACACCGACCGGGCGTCTGCTGATCACCGGCGATGCTGGCAATGATGTCATCGGTGTTGCCGCCGGCATCAAGACGCCGACCATCATCCTCGGTGGCGCGGGCAACGACACGATCACGGCTGGCGGCGGCAACTCGGTGCTCGTCGGCGGAACTGGAATCGATACGCTGAACGGCTCGGCCACGGCGCAGAACCTGATCATTGGCGGCAAGGGCGTTGACACCATCAAGGGTGGCGCGTTCAGTGATCTGCTGATTTCCGGGCCGACCTCCTTCGATGCGGATCCCGAATCGCTGGCGCTGATCATGTCGGAGTGGACGAGGACGGATGCGTCTTATGCGACGAAGATCGCGTACCTGACCAATGGCACGGGATTGAATGGGTCGGCCGCGAAACTCAACGGCGCGACGGTGTCGGATGATGCCGCCAAGGATGTGATGACCGGCGGGACGGGAACCGACTGGTTCTTTGCCCGGACTGGAACAGGCACGATCGATACGTTGAGTGATCGGGTGGCCGCAGAGACGGTGACGCAGGTCAACAATGTGCCGGGTATCACCAGCCCGCACAAGCCTGTGGTCGGTAAGCCACACAAGCCTGTGGTGGGCAAGCCGCACAAGCCGGTCGTTAAGACGCACAAGCCGGTCAAGAAGCCGGTCAAGAAGCCCACGGTGAAGCCAGGCGTTCCGGCACTGCTTCAGCGAATGGAGAACCAATAGTCGAAAGTAGTAATCGCGACTAAACGACGAGGCCATCCTTTACCGGGTGGCCTTTGTCGTTTCAGGGTCAGGGGGCTTTTGGATCGGGCGGTACGGCACGCGCCGGGGCTGCTCCGGCGGGTGGAACGGCGAGGGGTGTTCCTTCGACGCCGATGATCTGCTGGAGGCCGGAGTATTTGGGGATGGGGCGGGTCTGCTCGATGGCCTTGGCGCGATCTTTGAAACCGTCGAGTTGTTTCAGCGCGGCCTGCCGCTTGCCGTCGAGGACTTCGTTGTCGCGCTGAATGCGATAAAAGGAGTCGGGTGGGGGGAGGACGACGAGCCGTCCGTTCTGGTCGATGCCGGTGCGGTCGGCGTTGATGCGGTCGATGGCGCGATTGTTGGCGGAGATGGTCAACTCGATATCGCCGATGCGCTCTTTGATGGCGTCGTAGTCCTTGCCGAGCGCTTCGAGTTTTTCCTGAATGGCGGCCTCGGCTTTTTTCAGCTCGGCCATCTGCTCTTTGTTGACCCACGTGGAACCCCAGCGGAACCAGCCCTGAGCGTTGAGACGCGCCTGGAGGGCGTTGTCCTGTTCGGTGAAGGTTTTTGCGGCCTTGGTGACGGCGGGCGCGTCGCGTTCTTCCTTCGGGATGGCGTTGGCTGCCTCGGCGACGTTGTTGAGGATCAGCTTGTTCTCGGGGGCGGCGAGCATGGCGAGGTTGTAGAGGGCCATCGCGCCGGGGAGCTGGTGTTGATGGAACATGATCACGCCGAGGTTGTTCAGCGTTGGGGCGTGATCGGGGATGGCGGTGCGAACCGCGTCGAACGACTTCCTGGCCGCAGGCCACTTGTCCTGTTTGAACTGCGACAGGCCCTGCAGGTAGATCGCGGAGATGTTGGTCGGATCGTCGGTGAGGAGCTGGGTGATGAGGGCGTCGGCCTCGCGCATGCGGCTCTCGCGCATGAGGGCGCGGACCTGATCGATCTGACCGACCTGCTTCTGAAGGATGCCGGTCTGCTCTTCGGTGGTCATCCATTGGCCGCCCACTTTGACGAGGCCTTTGTCGAGTCGTTCCTGCCAGACGACGAGCTCGGCGGCGGCGGTCTGGCCGGCCTTTGTCTTTGGATTTTTGTCGATGAATTTCTGGTAGCGATCGATGATCTGCCTGATATCGCTGAGATTTTCGACCGAGCGTCTCAGCGAGGCGAGTTGGCCGTCGGCGATTTCTTCGGGGTTGGTGCTGCCGACTTTCTCAACGCCTTGAACCTGCTCGTCAGTGACGGTGATGACTTTGCCGTTGGCGTCGGTGATGACCCAGCCGCTGCCGGTGCGTTTGACGGTGCCGGAGAGCGTCGAGCCATCGCGCAGGTGGACGAGGTCGGCGAGTGCCGCGGACGACAAGGCCATCGCGAAGATGAAACAGCGACCCCGCATTGAGCCGGTCCTTTCCTGTCTAGGACGTATGGGACGTTAGACCAGTGTAGCCTCCGAAAGTTTGTCAATCCACGATTAAAATGGGCACGGCCCGTTGGCCGTGCCCGATTGAGTCCATCGAAATCCTCTATTTGGTTGAATTCGCGGTTCCGGCGGCTTTTTTGCCGCTTGGGGTGGCGTCGGCCTTGAGGTCGCCGATGGCGAACTGGACGCCGTCGAGGATGTGCTGGAGGACCTGGGTATTCCAGTAGGTTTCGCGATTGTGGCCGTAGAGGGTGTAGAAAACGCGGCCCTGGCCGTAGGTCTTGATCCAGCTGACCGCGTAGTCGTGGTCGGCGCGCTTGTCCTTGTCCTTGGGGTTGATCTTGACGGACTTTTCGAGGTCGACGCTCAAGAGGACGTGGAGCTTGTCGCGGGAATAGGGCTCGTCCTGGTAGATGTAAATTTCATCGCTGAAGGGGAATGCTTCGCCTTTGAACGCGCTGTTGACGGGGTTTTTGGGGTCTTCGTTTTTGGCGACGATTTCGTGGAACGGATGCTCGCGGAAGAGGCCGCCGAGCATCTCGTTGTATTCGGGCCAGCTCTTGCCGGTGTCGCTGGCGGCGTGGATGCCGACGAGGCCTTTGCCGCCGCTGACGAAGTCGAGGAGGCTCTTGTGGAGCGTTTCGTTGAGCTCCTTGGGCGCGCCGAACTGATCGCCTGTGGTGCTCATCATGACGACGCAGTCGAAGTCCTTGAGCGAGTCGGCCGCGAAGACATTGAAGTCGTCGCTGATGACGGTGGTGAATGCGCCGGTCTTGTTGCCGAGGATTTCGATGGCCTTGGCACCGACGGGGATGGAGTCGTGGACGTAGCCGCGGGCCTTGGTGTAGACGAGAACTTTGCGGGCCTTTTGCGGCTTGGCCTGTGCGGCTTCGGGGGCGGCGGCGGTAATCTTTGGGGTGGCTTCTTCCACGGCCTTGATGCCGTCGGCCTTGCGCTTGACGGCTTCGGCCTCGCGCTTGGCTGCTTCAGCTTCTTTCTTGGCGATCTCGGCGGCGGGATCTTTGGGCGGATCGGCCGCGAAGGCTGAGCGGGTTGGGAACGAGGCGAGGAGCGCCAAGCCGAGAATGGCCGCTCCGATCTTCTTCATGGACTTCATTTTCATTTCTCCGAAAGTGGGGATGGTCTGGGGGTTATGGCCGCCGCTGGTTGTACGCGCGCGGGTGGGGGGTGTTGAACTTGTGGGCCGCTGCGGTCGGTTCATGTCGCGAGTGGGATCGGCCCTTCATCCGATGCTGGGGGACTTGCCTGATAGAGTTCGCGGAGAAGGGTCTGGCCCTGGTCGCTGGCGGCATCGGGGGCGCCGATGAGGACCCAGTTTTTGGAGCCGTCGTTGAGGGTTTGCCCGCAGAACTCGCAGGCGCCCGTGGTTCCGCCGGACTCGGGTGCGCCGCAGGTGGGGCAGTGGGCGGAGGAGACGCTTTTGTCAATCTCGGTTTTGGTGCTGTGCTTTCGGCCCAGGACGAGGAGGAGACGGCCGAGTGCGTTCTGGTGGGTGTTCTTCACGGCTTTGGCCTGATCGATGGTGAAGCGCGTGCCGGACCAGCGGATTTCGACGAGCGCCTTGTCGGTCTTTTCGCCGGCGATGATGCCGAGGGTTTGCACGGAGCCGATGGCGGATTCGGCGAAGAAGATACGCTGCGGCTGGGCGGCTTCGGCCTTGAGGCGTTCTTCGAGGGCGCTGGAGAAATTCTCGCTGGCGATCTTTTTGAGCGGGGCGATTTTGGCGAGGCGCTTCGAGGCTTCGCGACGCCAGAACATGACGGAGGCGAGGTCTTCGAGGGCGAGGACGTTGAAGTCGGGATCGACCTGGCGGAGCTGGGTGACGCCGGGGATTTCGTCCTGCTGACTGAGCTGCCATTCGGATTCCTGGGTGATCTCGACGAGGACCCAGTCGTATTCACCGCTGCGGAGGAGGGCCTTGCAGTGCGTGCAGTTGGCGGACTGGTTCATCTCGATGGCCGCTCCGCAGTTGGGGCAGTTGCCTTCGATGAGGCCGGACGCGCCGGCTTTGGTGACTGCGCCCGAGCGGCGGAGGAAGGACCAGACTTCGGCGAAGCTTTCCTGGGAGCGCGAGCCGCCGACGCGCTTGCCGTCGCGGAGGGAGACATCGTAGTCGGCGGCGGAGGCGGCGATGCGGACGGAGATTTCGTCGAAGAAATTGTGAGACTGGATCTGGACGATGGAGACGTCGTTGATCTGGAGATTGTCGAGCTGGTTGCGATAGACGAAAAATTTCTGTTCGTCGAACTGGAGGAGGAAGCGCTCGTGCACGCCGTCGGAGATGAAGGGGCGGACGGCCTTGAGGTCCTGGCTGCACCAGGCGTCCTGGATTTTGACAAATGCGGTGCGGACGCGGTTGAGGAACTCGGCCGGGTTGAAGGAGGGATCGCGCTGTTGCAGGATGGCGATGCCCTGGGCGAGGTGAGAGGTGGGCTCGGCGGGGGCGCGGCGGATGCTGGAGGGGACGGAGGAACTGGCGGCGTTTCCCTTTTGATAGAAGTAGTAGCCGACACCGACGAGGATGATGAGCGGGATGCCGACGGCGGGGTGGTCGATGATGATGAGGCGGACGAGGAACCAGAGGATCGCGCCGCCGCCGCCATCGCCGCTGCCGTGACCGCCACTGCCGCCGCCGAAGCCGCCTCCTCCGCTGCCACCACCACCGCCGCCGCCGGAGTAATGCTGGCCGCCGCCGGCGCGGGCCCAGAGGTCGGCGGGGATGAGGAGGAGAATGGAAGAGGCGAGCGCGAGGAGTCGCGCGCGGGTGCGATTGAATATGCTGCGATTGGGTCCCATCCGCTTGGATATATTAATACGAAGGGAAGTAGGAAGCGACGAAGCGATTGAGCGACGAAGCGACGGAGGGGAAGAAAAGGCGCGATTTTTTGTGCGCGCATTTGCGCAAATTGGGTTGCGCGGTCGGTTTGGTGGGGTTTCCGGAGCGGAAGTCGTGGATGGCGATTGAGTTGCGCGGATATGGCCTGCGTCGCTTGGTTGTGCAAAGCGACCACTAACCGACCATGAACCGACGCATGGCCGGAAGCGGCGAGGCGACCTGTTCGATAGGCTCAGGGCAGGCCCAGCGAGGTGGCGACGATGGCCTGGGGAGCGTGCGTGACTGGAATTTTCTCCGGGGTTTTTGGGGCTGTGGGATGGAAGTGTTTTCTGATGCTGGAGTTGGGGAGATCCGGGCGGCCCGGGGGCTGGCGGGCACAATCTCACGGGCTTTCCCGGGGCTTGAAATGCCTTGTCGCTGGTTGGTGAATGGATGTTCCCCGGCCATGGCGGACCCCTTCGCGGAAGTTTTTGCCGACGCGTGGATCGGCGCGGGGCGCATGGGCTTTTGGGCTCATGCTACCTCGGTCGCTATTGTACGTTTTATGTTAGGTTATCGTCAAGAGGAAAATTTGGAGAATTTTGGAAATCGGGAGTAGGGTGGATTGGCGATTTTTTTCTGCCTTGAGGGGCAAGCCTAGCTTAACCGTCATCGCGGCCACGCAGAGTCGGATTGCCCATTTTCGGCCGCGTTCGTTGCGGCGCAGACACAATGCGGCGCAATAGACAAGCAATGGGCCAACAATGAGTTGGCCGTCGCATGCCGCAAGCACGAGTAAACTGTTCCAGCCAAAATTCCAGAAAACGGAGCGAATCGGCGAATACATCCCCCATCGCAAATCCAGGCAAGACTGCGTGGCTTCCACGCCCGCGAACACCATGAGGGCAATGGCGAACAACTTCGCAATGAGAACCAGCGATCGATCCTCCTGTTGAAAATATTCAAGCGGATGGGCCATCGGAATGGGCTATTCCATCGTGTCTCCTTCAATCTCTGTGTATGTTCGGATTTCCTCGACGTGCGCGCTGAAGGTTTGCAATCGTTCGACCATGGTGAGATGTTGGCGATGACGAAGGTGTTACCCGAACTGGAAGTTGGCCATGATCATCAAGATCGACAATCTAGCGGGTCCAGAGATATTCGAGCTGTTGCAGGAACACCTTCGCAGCGTCGCACTCCACTCGCCGCCTGAAAGCATCCATGCGCTAGACATTGAAGCACTCCGCAAGCCCGAAATCACCTTCTGGACCGCTTGGGAGAACGGCGATCTACTTGGCTGTGGCGCGATCAGGCAACTCGACCTGCAACACGGCGAAATCAAGTCCATGCGGACATCGCCGCGCCACCTGAGAAAAGGCGTTGCCACGCGTATTCTTCGTCACATGCTCGAGGAGTCGAACCGGCGTTCCTACAACCGCCTGAGCCTCGAGACCGGGTCGGCCAAAGCCTACACGCCTGCACATCATCTCTATGCCAATTTTGGCTTTGTGCCTTGCGGACCGTTTGCAGATTATGTGGACGACCCCTACAGCATCTTCATGACCAAAGCATTATAAAGTCTGCGGAGTGTGCGCCATGTCCCAACCGATCATCCCCCGTCCCGACCCCACCGAATTCGGCCCGGGTTTCGGCACATACATCAACCTCGTCCCCGAAGGCAACCTATTGGAAATCCTCGAGCGGCAGCTCGCCGACTTCCTCAAGTTGTTGCACGATTTGCCGGCCGAACAGGCCCTCATCCACCACGCCCCCTACACCTGGAGCATCAAGCAAGTCGTCGGCCACGTCACCGACACCGAACGTATTTTTGGCTGCCGAGCCCTCCGCATCGCGAGAAACGATACGACGCCTCTGTCTTCGTTCGACCAGGACGCCTACGTTCAGTTCTCACACTTCGACCGCATCACGCTCCATGATCTGGTCGAAGAATTCGAGCACGTTCGCAAATCTCACCTGCTGCTGTTTGAGCACCTCGAAGAACACGCCTGGTCGCGGCGCGGCGTCGTCAACAACCACCGCGCAACGGCAAGCACATTCGCCTATGCGATCGCCGGCCACGCGAAGCATCATTTGGAGATTGTGCGAAAGCGGTTGTCACGCTGATGACTGTGCAACTCGCGGCGTCGACCCTGAAGATCCCAACGCGATCTCCCCTTTATGGATAAACCAGATCTAGAGCGTCGAGGATTTTTCTGAGACTCTGAATCAGCACGCCAGCACAGTTACGAATTCGCTTCATTTCGCCGGTCGTAAAACTGCCTGAGTCCGATGGGGCGTGCCAACGGCCCAGCGCATCCTGATGAGGATATTCGTGATTTCGATGTGCCGGGGTTCCAGGTCCTGGATATTCAGGCACAAAAGAATCCAGGAGAGTGATCTGGTCGATGATCGCATCCGTGAACACGCGCCGAAGCTGATTGAGGAGATTTCGATTATCTCGAGTTGTCGGAAACCGGCTGAAAACAACGGCGTACCGAGCAACTTTGTGATTTCGATCCGAACTGTTTCGAACAAGTCCTGCTGCGTAAAGTTTGTCAAGCACTGCTTTCACGGACTTCTCTGCGCATTGCTGATACTTTGATATGGCTTGGCAGCGTGTTCGCGCGTCCTGATCGTTGTCGATGCGCCGGCCGGTGCGGAAATCAGACTCTGCCTGTCGCATCCAAGCCTGAGGAAGGGTCATTTGACCAGTTCCCAGAGCCGCATACCCAATGTATCCGCATAAATGAGAATCGCCCGGCCGGCTTTACGCGCGGATCGCAGTTCCTCGACTGCCTTCCATCCGTGTCGAACTGCTTCTTTCAACTCCGTCGGGTTCGTGAGAACCACACGCAGACTGGCTTCTGGAGCGAGGGGAAGAGCGGGTGTTGAGCCGTAGCCGAATTCGAACAGCTTGTCTTCAGAATCAACTTCATCACCGCCGAAGCCGTCAAGGACTTCGAAAAGGAAAATATCCCGCTTCCCCCGTCGTGGCGGGGCAAAATACACGGCGAGGCGCAGGCGCTGCTTCTTGGATTTGCGGTGCTGCTGAACAAGATCGCGCACCTGCTCTTCAAAATCCGGGTATGTTTCGACCGTTGATGGCATGTATAAGCGACGATAGCTGCCAGTGATGAAGTCGTCCAGAAAAAACCTGGCGTCAACCAATCTCGCCAGGCTCCTCCAACGGCACCGGACAAACATTCTTCGTGTGCGCTCGGCGAAGTGCACGGCCAGCAACCGGTCTATGGCGCGTGTTCCAGTTGAAGGTTCTCTTTCACGTCCTGGGCCTTCCATACATCCGGCAGGAACTGATCCAGTTCGCTCATCGGCGTGCTGGCGATTTTGG
>JBBRHH010000141.1:0-11930 GCA_038222915.1 Tepidisphaerales bacterium | reverse complement strand
CTCCAGGCGAGTGAGCGGCACGCCGGTCATCTTGCTAACGACCTCGGCGACGACTTCCTCGTCCACCACGCCATCCACTTCCTTGGCCTTGTCGCGCCACTGCTTCTGCATCTCCTCCTTCTGCTTGCGGAGTTGCTCGGCCTGGTCGCGAAGGCGGGCGGCCTCCTCGTACTCGGCGTTGCGAACCGCCTCATCCTTCTGGATGCTCAGCCGCTCGATCTGCTCTTCCAGGTCCGCCAAATTCGGCGGCTTGGTCATGGAGCGGAGGCGAATGCGGGCACCGGCTTCGTCGATCACGTCAATTGCCTTATCCGGTAGGCAGCGGCCGGTGATGTAACGGTCGGACATCTCCACGGCCGCGACCAGCGCGGCGTCGAGAATCTGCACCCGGTGGTGCGCCTCGTACCGGTCGCGCAGGCCTTTGAGAATTTCAATCGTGTCGGTCTTCGACGGCGGCTCAACCGTGATCGGCTGAAACCGGCGTGCAAGGGCCGCATCTTTCTCGATGTATTTGCGGTACTCATCGAACGTCGTAGCGCCAATGCACTGAATCTCGCCGCGCGACAGCGCCGGCTTCAGCACATTCGAAGCGTCAATCGCGCCTTCAGCGCCGCCCGCTCCAACCAGCGTATGCAGCTCGTCGATAAACAGGATGACGTTCTTCGCCCGGCGCACTTCGTTCATGACCGCCTTGATGCGTTCCTCAAACTGGCCGCGATATTTCGTGCCCGCGACCATCATCGCCAGATCAAGCACGACGATGCGGCGGTCCACCAGGATTTCCGGAACCTGATTGCCGATCACCATCTGCGCCAGTCCTTCAACGATGGCAGTCTTGCCAACGCCCGCCTCGCCCAGCAGAACCGGATTGTTCTTCTGGCGGCGGCACAGGATCTGAATGACCCGTTCGATTTCGTTCTTTCGGCCAATCACCGGATCCAGCTCGCCAGCGCGGGCCAGTTCCGTCAGATCGCGGCCGAACGAATCCAGGGCAGGGGTTTTGCTCTTACTCTTTTGACCTTGTTTCTCGGGTGCATTGGTTTCTTCGTTTTCCACACCAGCTCCAAGTAGATTGAGAACCTCTTCTCGAACTTCTTCAAGCTTCAGCCCAAGGTTCATCAATACCTGGGCCGCCACGCCGTCATGCTCGCGAAGCAGGCCGAGCAAAAGGTGTTCCGTGCCAACGTAGTTGTGATTGAGGTTGCGTGCTTCCTCAATGGCATACTCGATCACCTTCTTGGCGCGGGGGGTCTGGGGCAGCTTCCCCATCGTCACCATGTCCGGGCCGCTCTTCACCAGCTTCTCCACTTCCAGGCGAACCTTGCGGAGGTCAACGTCGAGGTTCTTCAGGACGTTGGCTCCCACGCCCGATCCTTCCTTGACCAGGCCCAGGAGGATGTGCTCGGTGCCGATGTACTCATGGTTGAAGCGCTGTGCTTCCTGGTTTGCGAGGGCCATGACCTTGCGGGCTCGATCCGTGAATCTTTCAAACATGTCCATCTCCTATTGGTCGGTCTTTTCAGGACCGGCCCCTCGTTCAAAGGTGAAGTCGTACGGCGAAAAGACGCCGGGGTGACCATAACCTGACCGATTGTATTACTGCTGTATCGGTAATCAAGAACGGCAGGTGTCAGAAGCAAACTGCCGCGCACCCACAGAATGATACGTACCCCGCAAAAAATGGTGCGGTAGGCCGGCCTGATTTGATCAACTTTTAAAGGCGACAGGCAGCGGCAACCCCCGCCGACGGCCCCGGCGCAACAACATCAGCGCGCCCATTACCGGTAAAACCGCCATTGCAGGCTCTGGCACAGGCGTGGCCGCCCAGGCCAGCCCAAACGTCTCCGTCGCGGCCGCACCAAACACCGTCTGCGTGTAAACGGCTCGAATCCCATAGCTGCCAGTCGCCGGAAGCGTAAACGACAGGTGTTCCACATCATTGTAGGTGCTATTGGACTGGGCAATCAGCGTCGTAAACGTGCTGTCCCAGATCTGCAGATCCAAATCGCGAAATGCGTTGTCCGTCGTGCTGATCGTGCTCACATACGTCCGATCGCGAAACCAATCCAGCGTCGCGGTCAACGTCGTCCCACCGACAAGTGCCGGAGTGATCGCGTAGTCGGTATGGCCGCCTGGCGAAACTGTGCCATAGTCCCATCCCTCCGCCGCCACCGCGCCCCCGCCCGTTCCTGCAAGGTCCGTCGTTCCACCAAGGTACTGGTCATACGCTGCGTTCAAGTTCACCAGACCAGCGCCGACGGCGTAATCCAGCGATTGACTGGTCTGAATGACCCCGCCAACCAGCGATTGACCATTGTTCCATCCCGGCGTCTTCGTCGCCGAATTCAACAGAACCGCCTTAATCACCCGTGCATCCCGCGAATTCACGTCAGAAGTGACGGTCGGCGTGTTGTAGCTGGCGCTGTCGAGAAGTGTGGCCGCTCCCGCCACAATCGGCGCCGCGAAACTCGTTCCCGCAAGGCCCGAGCTGTAGAAATTCGGTCCGCCGGCCGGCCCGTCCGCTGAACCGCCAATCTGCGGGCGGTTCCCACCTGTTTGACCTCCATAATACGCCGATACCAGGTCCATCCCGGGGGCTGAAATATCGATGGGTGCTCGTGCACTACCGATCGTTCCATGCACAGGGTCAGAATAGCTTTGTGGCCCCCGGCTGCTGAAACTCGCGACGGTATCGTAAGCATTGGCGTTCCCGTATGCCCCAACACTGATGTTGTTATACCCCGACGCCGGACCGGCGACCGTGTTCGCACCTGGCCCGGAATTGCCCGCCGCAACAACAAATGTCGTTTGCGGGCTGGCTTTCGCCAATCCATCCAATCCCTTCGTAGTCGACAGCGCGCCCGCCGCATCGGTATATCCCCAACTGCTGTTGATCACGTCCGCGGTCCCAAACAGCGGCTTATAAGCGGTAAAGCACGATGTCGGCGTATCCGTAAATCCAGCATTGTGCCGCGGATTCCCCGGCGTCGATCCCGCCGTCCACGACGTCGCAATCCCTCCCGACCGCAAATCCGCCCCCGGCGCAATCCCAGTCTGAAACGTCCCCTGGTTCGTCCCCCCATTCCGTCCCGCGATCGTCATCCCAACCCACGTCGCATGTCGGTCGGCCTCATTGATCGCCCCCGTCCCAGTCGTGTAATTGGTCACTTGTGTCAGCGTCTCATGCCCGCTCGGCCCGCCCCAGATCTGCCCGCCTTCCACATTCGCCACAATCGCGCCCTGTCCAGTGATCCCCGCACTGTAAAATCGGTTTGCCCCCAGGAAATTATTGATGTTCAAGCCGTTGAACTGCGACGGCAGATCGCTCTGAAGTTCCGTCTGGGCGTCAAAAGTCTGGTCAGCATCGATCGTTTCAACGACCGGCACGTACGGCGTCGCCTGCTGCGGCAATAGCACCTTGCCAGCCGGCGCGTCGGCCGCAAAACAGCGCAGCGAAACCGCCAGGCTTGCAGCGATGAAAAAACTCGCGCGCCGGGCGCGCGTGGGTCGACACATCAAATACCCTCACAGCCGCCCAAAAAAGCCCTCCAAGGCCCAATCGTAGGGTTCGGTCGCTCATGTATTATCGGTCGTGTTCGCCCGGCGTCAAATATTTATACAATATTGCTATGAATTGGCCGCGTCCAATGCCTCGACCAGAGCATCCGCCTCAATCGCACCGCTATACCGTGTCTCATTGATAAAGAACGCCGGCGTGCCATCCACCCCACTTCGCAGCCCGCCCTGAAAATCCGTCCGCACCCGATGCGAAAAGATCTCCGACGATAAATCCGCCTCAAATCGGTAAATCTCCAGGCCCACCTTCAGCGCCGCATGGTTGAAGTTGAGATTCGCCAGGTCCGCCTGGTTCTTATACAGAAGATCGTGCATCGGCCAGAACTTCCCCTGCGCTGCCGCCGCCTCTGCCGCCTGTGCTGCCACGCTCGCATGCGGATGCACGCTGTTCTGCGGAAAATTCCGGAACACAAACCGCAGCCGATTCCCCAACCGTCGCTGCACTTCCTTCACGATCGGATACGCATGCAGGCAGTGCGGGCATTCGTAGTCCCCATATTCCAGCAGCGTCAACGGCGCATCAAACGGCCCCTGGAAATGGTCCTTCTCCGTCACCGGGTCGGCCAGCTTCGTTCGTTTTGGCTCTGTTCCTGACATGCATCCTTTCGCAGTCGCGGGTCCGGCCTCTCGGGATTATAGTGCCAACACCCCTTTCAGGAGCACTCCAGTGTCCCAACAATGCACGCACGTCGATCAAATCAAGGATGTGAAGCCCAACACCGACGGCTGCGAGGAATGTCTGAAGCTGGGCGACGACTGGGTCCACCTCCGACTCTGCCTCACCTGCGGCCACGTCGGCTGCTGTGACGATTCAAAGAACAAGCACGCCACCAAACATTTTCACGCCACCAGCCATCCCATCATCCAGTCGAACGAGCCCGGCGAGGAATGGGGCTGGTGCTACGTCGACGAGATCATGTTCCCAACCATGGAGCGATATCTCCGGCGCGTCCGTGGAAAGTAACCATGGCCAAGTCCAACTCGGTTGAAACCCAGCTTTCGCGCTTAAGCGCCCTGGCCCTCGACGCCGACTCCCCCGAGGCCGAGTCGGCCTTCCGCCAGGCCCTCACCAGCAAAATCAATCTGTTGGTCGCCAAGGCCGCAAAAATCGTCGGCGAGCACGATCTCAAATCCCTCGCACCTGAACTCGTTCTAGCATTCGACCGCTTCCTCGAACATCCCGACACCGACAAAGGCTGCAGCGCAAAGACCGAAATTATGCGCACCCTCTACTCTCTCGGCCGCCCCGAACCAGAGCTCTACCTGCGCGGCATCCGTCACGTCCAGATGGAAGGCAACTACGGCGGCTCCGACGACGTCGCCGCCGAACTCCGCGGCCTCAGCGCCATGGCCCTCGTCCGAATGGGCTACCGCGAAGTACTCCAGGAAATTGTGCCGCTCATGGTCGACCCAGAGCCCACCACGCGCGTTTTGGCCGTAAAAGCAGTCGCCTACGCCGATCGGCCCGAAGGTGCCCTCCTCCTCCGCCTCAAAGCACTCACCGGCGACCGCGAAGGCGAAGTCATCAGCGAATGTTTCATGGGCCTCCTCTCTCTCACCCCCGTCGCGGCAGTCGACTTCGTCGCACAATTCCTCGATTCCGGCGACTCCGAAACCGCAGAATCCGCCGCCCTCGCGTTGGGCAGCTCGCGCGACCCGCGTGCCTTCGCGGCTCTCCGCGATACATGGGTCTCCGCACACGACCCGGAAATGCGCCGCGTCCTCCTGGTTTCCATGGGTCTGATGCGTCAGGAAATATCCATCACTTTTTTGCTATCAGTCATCAAGGAGCAAAACGCCCGCAACGCCGCCGAAGCAGTCGCAGCCCTCTCGGTTCACAAGTCAGATGAAACAATCCGCGGCCGCGTAAAAGAAGCCGTGGCCTCCCGATCGGACGCCAGCGCCCGCGCCGCCTACGAAAAGCACTTCGAAATGTGAAGGAGCGGCCCCAGTTCAAATGTAATACATCGCCTGTTGCCCCGGCGACCCCGCCTTCGCCACCTGCTCCAACAAGTCAGCAAGCGTCATCGAATTCAAGACATCATCCGTCGCCCGAGTGAGCTCAAAATTGAGAATATGCACCGCCACCTTGCCCGGCGAGCTCTCCTGAACAATCGGCGATTCATTCTGCGTCAGTCGTCCCTCAAGCCGCCGGATAATCTCACCCACATTGATCTCCGCCGGCGCACGGGCAAGCCGATACCCGCCCCCGCTGCCAACTTTGCTCTCCAAAAAGCCACCCCGCCGCAGAGCCAGCAGGATCGATTCCAGGAACTTATTGGGCAGGTCCTCCTGCTGCGAAAGATCCCGAGACTGAACAAAACTGCGCGGCCAAACCTGTGCAAGCTGCACAATCGCGCGAAGTCCGTATTCAGTTCGTTTGGAAAGGCGCAAGACGTTTCCTCAATCTCGGATAATTCCTATCGGGAATCGTAATGGGATCAGATGGAAGTCGCCAGTGATCCAAAGCCCCTCACTGCGGATCAGCGCTCTTACGCCACCAACCGGCGCTGTTGACTTCGATTACGGCGACCGAAATGAAGAGGAAAGACGTTTGCCATGAGCCGACACCCAGGCATTTCGGATCACGTAGGTTCCATGCCTCATTGAGCGACAGTCGAGAAAAATCAGGCTTCCAGCTTGTGATGAGTCTGCCGTTCAAGAAGGTCTTCAGTGAGTCCTTCCGCACTTGGACGTGAGCCGTATAGACATAATTGTTTTCAAACCAGTTTTTGGAATTTACTACACTCGGATTGTTTCCCTCCACACGGTCGAAATGAAACGCCGTGTTGTTGCCAGCACCCATGTTGTAGCTGAAGTGGCTGGAGCCCGCGGTCATCATTTGGACGATGGCGTCGTTGCCATCAAGTCGGATGAACTCGATTCGATAGTCGTATTCCAGAGGCGGCAGGTAAGGGGTCTGCATGCGGGCAAATGGCGACTTGTCGCTCTGAAGCGAGTCACCGCGAAACATCCACTTGCCTCCCACCGTATCCCGATCAATCTTGATGTGTGGTAACAACTCGATGAGCCGCTGCATCCCAAGATGCCCGCTGGCATACGCTTCATCAAATCTTTTTTCGAGCAGTGGGCGTGACAGTCCGGTGGTGGATGGAAGCACCTCTCCATACCAAAACGCGGCCCGGAGATACGCACCGCGCTGAATTGATCCCGTCTGCGTCTTCGCAAAATCCCACCACCCATCGCCCACCTTCCGCTCCGAGGCCGAGTCGTACGAAGCCCCGGTGTCCGCCTTCGCCAGTTCGGCCATCGCCGCGTCCGACCCCTTTGCCAGCATCGGTAATCCCTTCTCCCAGGCCCCCGCGAGAAAGCAATAAAATTTCCCCGCCGTAAGGTTCGCCGCCGGATCGTTCACCTCATCGTTCAATTTCGCGATCGACGCGTTCATCGACGCAAAAGCCGTCTGTGCCTCCAGCACCAGCCGCCGCTGCTCCTTCACCAACGTCTCCATCGGGGCGTCCTTGGCCACCCGGCATGCCTGATCCGCCGCGTTCGCGGCGTCGACGGCAAGATCAAAATTCTCCGACCGCAGCGCCCGGTCACTGAATTTCAACAGCGGCAGCAACAACACGCTCGCCTTCTCAGGCCTCGCCAGTGCCGGCGCCATCTGCTTGAACAGCTCGGTCATCAGCGGATTCTCTTCTACGTCGAACTGCTTCACCGTCCATTCCACCGCGCGCATCCCGGCGTAAGCCGCCAGCTTCGCCGACTCGCGAAAAAGAACGTACTGCATGGCCGGATCGTTGGTCGTCTCCCGCCCCGCATCCAACAGCTTCACCGATAACACATATTGATCGTGCGGTTTGGCAGGGGGGTAAGGTTTGTAAACATCCGCGATCGCTTTCAGCGCCTTCGTCTGCGCCGTCTGATCCGGCACCGGCGTAGCATTCTTGCGCGATGAGTTCGCCGCCAGCCCCGCCGCCACCCGCTCCTTCTGTGTAACACTGATTCGTCGTTGCGCCTGTGTCAGCGAAAGGCCCGTCAGCCCGTTCAGCGCTTTCGAATACCACTCCACGCAATGGTCATGAATGTTCCTGGTGGCAATCGGCTCCTGCATCTCAGCCAGCGCCCACCAGTCGTCCGCAAGCTTCTTGATCGCCTCCGAGTCCGTCGCCATCCCAAGCTCCAGCTTCGCAAGGTCAGCCAGCTTATTGTCAGACGATTTCGTCAGGAACGTCAGCCCCGTCTTCCAATCCCCTTTGAAAAAACACCGATACTTTCCCACCGTCAGATTTGCCTGCGCGTCCCCCTCGTTCGTCTGCAGTTTCTTCAACGCAAACTGCGCCTTTTCATAAGCCGTTCCCACCAGCGCCGCGTCCGCCAGCCGATTCTTCAATGGCGTTGTCGCCCCTGCCGCGCGGATAGCCGCCGAATCCGGCAGACCAGTCATCTTCGCAAGCGACTGAAACTGGTCAGTCGCGATAATCTCGTCAATCACCTGCCCCGCCGAAGACGAAACCTGCTGCCCGGCCGCCGGCCTGCTGCTCGCCGCACAACTCAGGATCGCCCCAATCTTCAACTCAATGACATCGACAATAAAATACTTGTCCAGTGTGTCGACGGCCGCCATCGCCGACGGCATATCCTGCGCATCGCACCCAAGATTCCGCGCCATCCAGAAAAACTCGAAACGCGAAGCGCTGTCCGTAGCCAGTTTCCCCTCCTCAATAAACTTCGCAGCCAGCGCAATCCGGTCGGTGCTCGAAGTCTTCGCTAGCTCCGCCGCATGCAATTCTTGAATCGCCTTCTGCGCCGAAGCTTGCGCCGCCGCGGTAGGGGGTTGCTGTGGAACGATTCCCTCGTCGGCCCGACACAACGCCGAAGCGACTCCCAACAGCGCAAGCACCAATATGATCTTTAGGAGCATGATCTGCCCTTTTGCGATGCGAAATGACCCATGGAACGCACGCGCATTGTGGCTGGCTCGTTTAATTTCCGCAAGAGTTTATCGATTGCGCCCGCCACAACACACGCCCGTTGGACATGGTAAAATGACGTACAGTATCCCATGGAATCAATGAAGGCATTACTCAGCGCAGCCACCCTCGTTCTATCCGCATTTCTCGTGTCCCCACTATTGGCCGCCGACCAGACCGCCAACCTCCAGTTCTTCGAATCCAAAATCCGCCCCGTCCTTGTCGACCACTGCTACAAGTGCCACAGCGCCGCCTCTGAAAAAATCAAAGGCAAACTCCAGCTCGACACCCGCGAAGCCACGCTTCAGGGCGGCAAGACCGGCCCCGCCGTCGTCCCCAGTGATCTCGACAATAGCCTCCTCATCAAAGCCATCCGCTACACCGACGAAGACCTCCAGATGCCACCGAAGGAAAAGCTCCCCGCCTCGGTCATCGCTGACTTCGAAGCCTGGGTAAAAATGGGCGCACCCGATCCGCGCACCGGCGGCATCGCCAAAGCTGCCACCACTGCCCCCGCCTTCGATCTCGCCACGGCGAGAAAATGGTGGGCATTCCAACCCCCCAAAGATTTCCCCGCACCCCAAGTAAAACACGCCGACTGGCCCCGCTCCGACATCGACCATTTCATCCTGTCAAAGCTCGAAGAGAAAAACCTCACCCCCGCCAAACCCGCCGACAAGCGCACCCTCATCCGCCGAGCCACCTTCGACCTCATCGGCCTCCCGCCAACCCCCGCCGACATCAACGCCTTCCTCGCCGACCAATCTCCCACTGCCTTCGCCAAGGTCATCGACCGCCTCCTCGCCTCCCCCCAGTACGGCGAGCGCTGGGCCCGCCACTGGCTCGACGTCATCCGCTACACCGACTCCTTTGACTCCCGTGCCCTCGGCAGCGCCGGCGATTGCACCGAAGCCTGGCGTTACCGCGACTGGGTCGTCGACGCCTTCAACCGCGATCTTCCCTACGACCAGTTCATGATGAACCAGATCGCCGGCGATCTACTCCCCGCCCCCGACGGCGGCAGCGTCAACCCCGACGGCATTATCGCCACCGGCGTCATGGCCATCGGCGACTGGGGCGCCGGCGACGCCGATAAAGAAAAACTCCTGACCGACATCGCCGACGACCAGGTCGACGTCACCGGCCGCGCCTTCCTCGGCCTCACCCTCGCCTGCGCTCGCTGCCACGATCACAAATTCGACCCCATCCCCACCGAAGACTACTACTCCCTCGCCGGTATCTTCTTCTCCAGCCACAATCTCCCCGGCGTCGGCAAAAAAACCGATGGCCCCGAGATGCTCCGCATCCCACTCGTCAGCCAGGCACAGGCCGACCAGCGAAAACGCGACGAAGCCCGTCTCGCCGAACTAAAGAAATCCCTCGACACCGGCATCGACGAAGGTTACGCCACCCTCATCCGCGAGCTCCTCCCGCAAACCTCCAAATATCTCCTCGCTGCAAGCGACTACCTCCACCGCCCGCAATCCGACTCCGCCCTCTCCTCCCAGCAATACGCCCTCGCCCACCAACTCCACTCCTACGCCTTCCAGCAGCACGTCGCCCTCCTTCGCGGCGGCGGCCCCCGCCTCTTCACCCGCGCCACCGCCGCCGTCCACGGCCTCAAAGGCCTCGACGTTTGGGACAACCCCGAAGGCGAAACCCCCGTCGTCACCGTCAACTCCTCCGATCAACCCATCACCTTCAGCACCATCACCCTCCCCGCCCGCACCTTCACCATGCACCCCTCGCCCAAGGCCGGCGTCGCCGTCGCCTGGACCAGCCCCATCGCCGCCACCGTCCAACTCAAAGGCAAAGTCGCCGACGCCGATTCCCACTGCGGCGACGGCATCGCCTGGACCATAAATCGCAAAACCGCCACCGGCGCCAGCGAGCTCGCCTCCGGCAAATTCGACAACGGCGGCTCGCAGGCGTTCGAAGCCGGCCAGGGCGGCGAAAAGCTCATGGCCATCTCCGTCGCCAAAGGCGACACCATCGAAGTCGTCGTCCTCCCCAAAGCCGAATACACCTGCGACACCACCATAGTCGAAGTCGAGATCGCCGAGCGCGAAGGCGAGCACCGCAACTGGAGCCTCGCCCGCGACGTTATCCCCGACGTCCTCCAGGGCGGCAAAGGCAATCCCCATTCCGACACCCTCGGCAACCCCGCCGTCTGGGCCTTCTACGATCTCGCCGGCCAGCAACAACTCGCCGACATCCCGCCCGCCTCCGCCCTCGCCAAATTCGCCACCCTCTCGCGAAATACCACGACACCCCGCGACCAGCTCGACGCTGCCGCCCAGACCGTCCAGCAAGTCCTCCTCGCCCTCGACACCCGGGCGCAAGACCTCGCCAAATCCAAAAAACCTCTCACCGATCTCCAAGGCCCCGACGCATCTCTGTACCGCGAGCTCTCCGCCCCACGCGGAAAAATCTGGGCCGCCGCCCGCGCCGACGACGCCAATCTCCCCCAGCCCTCCCGTGAAGCTCTCGCAAAACAAAAAGCAGAATCCGCCGCGCTCACCACATCCCTCGCCAAGCCATTCCCCGTAGCCAACGGCCTTCAGGAAGGCGGCTGTCCCGGCAGCCCACAGGCCGGCCTCCACGACGTAAAGATCCACATCCGCGGCCGCTACGACCGCCTCACCACCGTCGCCCCGCGTCGCTTCCCCCGTGTCCTCGCCGGCGAAAACCAAACCCCCATCACCGAAGGCAGCGGCCGCCTCCAACTCGCCCTTTCCATCGTCGATCCGAAGAACCCCATGACCGCCCGCGTTCTCGTGAACCGCATCTGGCAACAACACTTCGGCGCCGGCTTCGTCGCCACCCCCGATGACCTCGGCAACATGTCCTCCCCGCCCACTCACCCCGAACTCCTCGACTATCTTGCCGCACGCTTTGTCGAGGACGGCTGGTCCATCAAGAATCTCCACCGCCTCATCGTGACCAGCGCGACCTATCGCCAAAGCTCCGCCAACAATCCCGAGTTCGCCGCGCAGGATCCCAACAACCACTACCTCTGGCGCGCCAACCTTCGCCGCCTCGACTTCGAGCAACTCCACGATTCCCTCCTCGCCATCGCCGGCACGCTCGAGCCCAAGCGCGGTGGTAAATCCATCGCGATGGGCACCGAAGATTTCGCCACCCGCCGCGCCGTCTACACCTACATCGACCGCCGCAACCCGCCCGAACTCCTCACGCAGTTCGATTTTCCCAGCCCTGATGTTCCGAGCGGCCGCCGCTACGAAACCATCGTTCCCGCCCAAGCGCTCTTCCTCATGAACAGTCCTCTCGTCGTCGAGACCGCCCGGAAGCTCACGCACCGGCCCGCCTTCGCCGACCTCAAGAGCGATCAAGAACGCGTGACCTCGCTCTACCTCGCCATCTACCAACGCCCGCCCAGCGAACAGGAAGTTTCAC
>JBBRHH010000140.1:0-11951 GCA_038222915.1 Tepidisphaerales bacterium | reverse complement strand
CGCAATCTTTATCAGACTTCGTCGAATAGGTGTTAAACTGGAAAAGATCCGTTGAAGGACGGGTTTATTCGAGTCGATCTGATTTTGCAGACTTGGGTTGTAACGATTACTCTATGCGCCGAGGCGCGCTACATATGGATGAGGACAATGGGTGTCTCTTGCAATCTGCCAGAGATCTATTAGAGTGGCTTCCAGCCAGTTCCTACTGGCTGCGGAGAACAATGTTGGCACGGGATCATTAAGATCATCGTGTGCACTGGGATTTCGCATCCCTTTCGCATCGATCCCGCAAGGCCATCTCACCCCCCTCTCATCCAAGGTAGATAGTGCTGATCGTGGCGTGCGTTGATCCCATGGCGTGCCACAGTCGATGAGTTGTAGCGTCTGAAAGGAGTTCGAATTGGTCGCGAACCAGAAGTACATGAATCGCGGGATAAGGAAGCTGACAAGCGTCGCCATGCTGGCGAGCTTTGGGCTGCCCATCGGCTGCTCGCGCGACTACCTGTCCAACAGCTTCCTCGACCCCTCTGAACTGGTTGCAAATCCAAATCGAACCAAGCCCGCACTCGTCGTCCCTATTCTCAGCAGCATCGATCCGCTGGACGAGCCGCCAGGCGAATTTATCAACGCGGAAGACGTAACTCCGCAGGATCTGAAATCCGTCGCCGGCGAATACGTCATCGGAAAAAATGACCTGGTCTCTATTTCTGTGTTCGATCTAGTCGGGCAGGGCCAGGAAACCGTGCGATCGGCCAAGGTCAGTGAGACTGGTATGCTGAACCTCGTCTATCTTCCCGAACCAGTAAAGGCAGCTGGACTCACGGAAGCCGAGCTCACCAAGCTCGTCGCCGACCGCTATCGTCAGGCCGGCATCCTGACAGACCCGAAGGTAACAGTCACGGTGAACGAAGCCCGCCAGCGCACTTACAGCATCATGGGCGCCGTAGCCCGGCCAAGCCAATACGTCCTCGATGATTCCGATTTCCGCCTTATGCAGGCGCTGGTCACGGCCGGCGACGTCACCTCGCCGCCCGACTACATCTACATCATCCGCAAGAAATCGACCGAGCAGCCTACGACCAAACCCGATGACACCATAAAAATCGGGCCTCCCCCCACCACCGATATTCTCGCTCCCCGCTCGGACGCGCCGGCCAAGGGCCCGCCCGTCTTGGGCCAGATCAATGTTACTGAGCCAGGCCCATTCGACGCACTGCTCGCCAAGGATGAGTTGGCGCCGTCCGGTGATGACACCGGCGGCCGAATCGGCACCATCGACGGCAAAAGCAAAATCATCGGCACCCAGCCTGATCCCGCCGACCCGGGGCCAACGCCTGAAAATCCCATTCCACCGATCCCGACCATTCCCCCCACCACCGGCCCGGGCGTACGCCCCTTCGAATTCGGCACCTCGACGCAAGAGGAAAGCACATCGCGCGTCATTCGAGTTCCTTACGACGCCCTCCGTCGGGGCGAGTTCCACTTCAATGTCGTCATCCGTCCTTCCGACACGATCATCATCCCGCAACCCCTCGCCGGCGAATACTACGTCGGTGGCCACGTCGGGCAGCCCGGCGTCTATTCCCTCACCGGCCGTCGAATTACCCTCATCCAAGCCATCGTCTCTTCCCGCATGCTCGACGCTCTGGCGATTCCCGAACGTGCATTTGTTGTCCGTCGCGTCCATCGCGGCACCGTCGATCAAAGCATGTTCGTAAAAGTTGACTTGGCCCAGATTTTCGCGGGCAAGCAGGCAGATGTTTATCTGAAGCCCAATGATGTCGTGCTGGTTGGAACCGATATTTTCGCCCCGTTCCTCTCAGCCATTCGCAGTTCGTTCCGTTTTACCTATGGATTTGGCTTTTTATATGACCAGAACTTTGGGCCACCCCCCAAAGCGTCGCAATAGGCGTCCTAAAATCATCGAACCGCCCATGGCTGAAGTCGTATCAGATTCATGGGGGGCTCGCCGATCTGGAACCGTATCATTTGGTAGTTGGTGATGTCCGGCGCCGGCCCGGCAGGCATCGAGCGGAAGAGGATTAACCTTGAGTGTTATGACTGACACATCGCTCAGTTTCTCGAACCCCCTCGCGGATGATCGAGACGAAATCAAGTATTGGGGTCTCTCGTCTGCCGCTTGGATTAAGATCGGCATTGTCAGCGTCCTGATGATCGCCCTCTTCCGTTTCAACCTGCTCCGGCTCTGGATCAAGACCAACCCCTTCTATGGCGAGGCAAACTGGGGCCACGCTTTTTGCGTCCCCCTCATTGGCCTCTACTACCTCTATCTCAATCGCGAAACCATCCTCCACACCGAAGCCCGCCCGCTCCTCTGGGGACCATTTTTGCGAAACGGACGACTTGCCGTCGGCGCGGGCATCGCGTTAGTCGGCCTTATGACCTGGAAGCTCTCACCACTACTTCATCTTGGAACCATGGCCACGCTCGGCGGCGAAGCCCTACTTGCATACGGCGCAGCGATAATTCTTCTGGACTGGGGCATTGGCACTCTCCTCTTCGGAATCCTTGCCTTCTCGTGGGGCATCTATCCAGGCCAAAATGACTTTGCCAAGGATGTGGGCATGGTCTGGACCCTCTTCGGCGTCGTGCTGCTGCTCTGCGGCTGGCAGATGATGAAGACCGTCTGGTTCCCCATCGTCTTTCTTGTCTGCGCCATCCCTTGGCCGCAGCTCGCCTACAGCCGACTCGCAGGCCCGCTTCAGGAATTGGCCGCCACTGTCGCTGTTCAAACCCTCAAGCTCACTGGCGTCACTGCCGCACATTCCGGAACCAAGATCTACATCAACATTAGTGCCGGCGGCACCATGCGCACCCTCAATGTCGCCGAGGCCTGCGCAGGCCTCCGATCGTTGATGACCTTCATCGCGGTGGCCGGTGCGGTCGGTTTCCTCTCAACGCGAGCGCTGTGGCAGAAGCTGGTCATCACCGTCTCCGCCATCCCCATCGCCAACTTCTGCAATGTCATGCGCGTCGCCGGCCAGGGTCTGCTCGATCATTACGTCAGCGAAAAACTCTCCGACAGCTTCGCCCACCAGTTCGTCGGTCTCATCATGCTCATCCCCGCCTTCTTCCTGATTCTGCTCGTGGGCTGGATCCTCGACAACATGTTCGTCGAAACCGGCGACGTCCGTCATCTCGCCAGTAATCCCAAGCCAGAGCAAAAAGCCGCTGTCATCGCCAACTCCGACAGAGGCCGCGCTTTGGAAGATGACCTCATCATCGAGGTTCAGCGCAAACCTGCCACCATCGCGACAGCCGTTCTGCCCTCCGGCCTTCCCACTACCACCGCCAGATCGCCCGCCCCACTGCCTGCAAAAGCCACCCCTCAAACCATCAAACCAGCGCCCACTGCCACCCGAGTTACCACTCCCGTCACAACGGCGCCTGTTACAATGGTGCAAGTCGCAAACCCGCCAGTTGCAAAGCCGCCCACCGCCAAGCCGCCAGTCCGTGTAACTCCATCTCCAGCTATCGCAACCGCCGCGGCGACGACGCCCGCGCCCCGCCAGGCAGCCCCTGCAACTCGGCCCGCCGTCGCACCCGCAGCAGCGCGTCCGGCCGCTCCTGTCGCGCCCAACAATCTCGCAGAAGCCACCAAACGTCTCACCGCCAATCGGCAACTGCGACCGGCTGCTACAGCGCCTGTCCCCTCCGCCGCACAGCGAATCCAGGCCCAACCTGCGGCCGCACGTTCTACCGCCGGCGCCGCTGCATCAGTCCGCACCCCGCAGCCAACACGCCAGGCCGCGTCGACCGCCACCGCCGCCAAACCCGCCATTCCGGCCAAGTCCGCGCCGTCACAAGTGAAAAAAGTTGTCGCATCCCCTGAAGTGAAGGAGGGCCAATGAGCTCGATAATCACACGCTATGCTTCCAGTAATGTGCCCACGCGCGCTGTTCGGCGTGGCGTCTTTCAGCCCGCCTTTATCGCCGCGGCAGCCATCCTGCTCCTCGCCGCCATCGGCCTCAACGGCGCCGTCGAAATGATGCGGCTCCACTTCAAGAAGCTCCCGGTCCCGTTGCGTGAGCCGCTGATAGAGCTGCCAACCATCTTGGGCAAATGGGTGCTGGTCTCCAAGGACAAACCTTTGGACAAGGAAATGGAAGACGGCCTCCAGACCAGTGAATATCTTTTCCGCCACTACGTCGACTCATCCGCCCTTCGACAAAAACCCGAGGCCATTCTCGCCGAGTTTGCCAACAAGACCGCCGAAGAGCGCGATCAGCGCATTGCCGCCATCAGCCGCTCCAATCCCGATGCCGTCATACTCCTCGGCGTCACCCATTACACCGACAAAGCCGACACCGTCGCCCACATACCAGAACGTTGCTACACCGCCGACGGCTACACCGCCCACGAGATCACCGACGAACAGTGGAGCCGCGCCTTTCGCCTCGTCAGCTTCGAAAGCCGCGCCGACTCCATCTCCGGCGGCCGCGCCTGCAACGTCGCCTACGGTTTTCAGGTCAACGGCCAATGGACCAGCAGCTCCGATGAAGTGCGTCGCGTTCTCCAGGACCTCACTTGCAAATACGCCTACTACGCCAAGGTTGAGATGAAAAGCGATATGCCCGACCGCAAAGCCGCTGCCGCTGTCATGCAGCGTTTCGCCCTCGCGGCGGCCCCCGAAATTGAAAAACTCCTCCCGAACTGGAACGAATACAAGAATCGAAAGTGATCGCCCCGGCACGGTTGGAAATTCTCAGCAGGTCTGATTCTCATGGCACGTCAAGTCAATACTAAATTTCTAACCATCATTACCGTCGTTGTACTTGCCGGCCTGGGCCTCGCGTACGCCATCCCCAAGGTTCTCGAAAGGCGCTTCAATCCGCGCCAGCTCTACGAGCTCGCCCAGAAGTATGAGCAGCAGGGCAGCCTGAAGCAGGCGACAGAATTCTACGGCAAGGCCGTTGACGCCGAACCCCGCAACGTCATCTATCGCGTCAAGTTCGGCGACATGCTCCACTCCGCCGCCCATTCCGACCAACGCGCCGTCGAAATGTGGGAAGCCGTTCTCGAAGACGACCCCAAGAACGCACAAGCCCTCAAGCGCTTGCTCGATGTCTACATCCTCGCCGCCGAAAACGCCTCCAACAGCGCCCTCGAAACCGAGGCGAATATGCGCCTCTTCACCCGCCTTCAAGCTCGCGCCAAAATGATGGCGCAGCTCGACCCCAAAACCCTGCCCGACGACATGCAGAGCTATCCCATGCTCGCAAAGGCTTGGGCCCAGATCGCCACCATTGAGCAGTGGGTCTACGGCGCAAGCAAGTCGGAAGCCGAAATCGAAAAGACTATCACCGCCCTCAAGGAAATGATCCCACAGGCGCCCGACCTCGTCGTCGTTCCTCAGTACGCCGCCCAGGCCTACGTAAAGATGGGCCGCAGCCTGCGCGACCAGGGATTGGGCGACGCCGCCGAAGCCCGCTTCGATCAGGCCCGCGGCATCTTCGATGCCGCCATGAAATTGCGCCCGGACAGTCCCATCCTCTGCTTCCGCTATTTCCAGACCCTTCAGTTGTGCGCGCCCAGCGGCAGCATCGAGAACGAAAAGAAATATGCCCCGGCCATGAAGACGCTAATCGACAAGGCCTCCTCCCTCGTCGAAAAGTCCGATCGCCTCAATTACATCGATATCAAGGTCGCCGCCGCCCAGTTTCTCCTTCGTGGCGGCAATCCCAAGGAAACGCTTGACGTAATGAAGTCGCTCCGAGAGGAGTTCCCCGACAGCCTCGTCGTCCAGGTCACTTACGGCGCATTACTTCGCAACATGCCTTCAAGGCGCGACGAAGCCATTGAGGTCCTCTCCAAGGTCGTCGAAGACCCAACACTCGGCGGCTTTCGTGGCCGCCAGCGTGCCCGCCTCGATTTCCGCCGCGCCAGCGAACTGCTGCATGCTCGAATCGATTCCTTCAAGGCAACCGCCGACGCCGAGGCCAAGCAACAGATCCGCCAGCAGATCAACGACGATTACGCACGCGTCACCAGCTTTTACGATCCCAAGGAACAAAGCGCCGAAATCATGAAGCTTCGCGGCCGGATCCTCCTGCTCGACAACACCCCCGCTTCGAACATTGACGCCGTGAAATATCTGAAAGGCGCTCACGACCTCTTCGAAAAGGGTCGTGTCTTCGACGAAGAAACCACCCTCTATCTCGCCGAAGCCTTCTTCGCCCTGCACGAGTACGGCCAAGCCCGCATCTACGCCGCCGAAGTCGTCAGCCGTCGTCCACGCGAAGTAATCGCCCACAAGTTGCTTGCCAACGTGCTCATCGTCAGCGGCCAAAGCGACCTCGCCATCGCGCAATTGGATGAGCTCGAAAAAATGGGGATCAAGGACGCTGATGTCACCCGCATGCGCATCGCCACCTTGAAGGGCGCCGATCAGAAAGCCGACTCCGCAAAGCTCCTCGAACAGTTGCCCGAAAACAGCGCCGCGGAAAAATTCTCCAAAGCCCGCGTCGCCCTCTCCGCAGGTGACAAAGACACCGCCAAACGCCTGCTCAAAGTAGTTCAGCAGCAACAGGACTGGGTGATTCCCGCCACCAGGCTTCTCGTTCAGGTCTACCTGAGTGAAAAAGACGAAGCCGGCGCGCTGGCCGCGGTGGACGACGGCCTGAAAGTAAAGCCGGGCGACAAACTGTTGATACTCACCCGCGGCATCGTACAAAAGCCATCGCCCGAAGAACGAAGGAAACTCCAGGAAGAGTGGATCGGCGACATGGCCGATGAAACCGACCGCGAGCTCCGCCTCTACGACCTCGAACGAAGCAACAACAATCCCGCCGAGGCCCTCAAGCATCTCACTGTTGCCAGGGACAAGAATCCCGAGGACGGCCGCGTCCTTCGCGCCGTCTTCGAATATGACCTCAACCAGAAAAACTTCGACGATGCCGCCAAATGCCTCGACAAGCTCACCGCCTTGAACTGGGACCACATGAACGGCCTCCGCTTCAAGTACCAGTATTCTCTCGCCCGAGGCCAGCTCAATGAAGCGCTCGCCGCCGCCCAGAAGATGACCACCGATCTCTCCGAGTTCGCCTACACATGGCTGCTGCGGGGCGACGTCGAACAAGCCCTGGGCCAGTATGAGCAGGCCGCCGGCAGCTACGCCAAAGCGCTCGAACGCGAAGGAAATAGCGCCCCCGCCCTCCGCGGCCTAATCAACTGCGGCTATCAGCGAAACCAGCCCGAAACCGCCCGCCAGTACATTGCCGTGGGCATGAAGATTTTCCCCGAAAGTCGCGAATTCAAGGAAATGGATCTCCGCCATCAGGAATCCTTCGGCGATCCCGAACGCGTCACCGATCAGCGGAAAAAACAGCTGAAGGAAAACGACAAATCCCTCGACGCCTGGATTGGTCTCGCCCGCAACTACCTCATGTGCGGCGCAAGCCGTAACAAGCGTTCCGACACCGCCGCCGCCAACAATTTCTTCGACCTCGCCAAATCCACGCTCAACGACGCAAAGTCGCGCGGCGACTGGGGCGATCACGAAGACATCTATCGCCTGCTCGACGAGATCGGTCTACAGGCCAACAAGCCCGAAGACAGCATCGCCGCCCTCAAGGAGCTGGTCGCCCGCCCCGCCGGGACCACCAACTACCGCGGTAATCTGCTGCTCGCCCAGCGCTACGCCAGCGTCGGAAAATACGACGAAGCAGAGCTCGAATTTAAAAACGCCCTCGCAAAGTCCAACAACGACGTCAAGCTGCAGCTGGAACTCGCTCGCTTCTACGACGCCACCATGAACGTCGTGAAAGGCCAGGCCGAGAAAGCCATCACCCTTCTCGACTCCGTTTTCGCATCCACAAAAGACCTTACACTCCTTAAAAAATCCCTCGACTTGCAGATTCGCGCCGGCCAGGCCGACCGCGCCGAAAAAACCATCAACGAACAATTGGCACTCCATCCCGACGACACCGACCTGATCACCCTGCAAGGTCTCCTCTTCATGAGCCATCAGGAGATCCCCAAGGCCGAAGAGCGGTTTACCGCCGCCCTGAAAGTCGATCCCAACAACGCCCGAGCCCGTTTTTCACTGGGCGTGATCTACCTTTCGTCCCGCAAGTTCGACGCAGCCATCGAACAACTCACCGTCGCCTCCAAACAATCGTCCACCGCCGACGTTCATTCCGCTCTTGCCGAGGCTTACGCTCAAAAGGGCGACATCGAACGCTCCATCAGCGAGCTTGAGCTCGTCCTGCGCCAGAACATCCAAAACGGACCCGCCCGCACCCGCTTGATCCAGCTCTACACCACCGCCGGCAACGTCGGCCGCGCCGATCAGCTCCTCGACGAAGCCGAAAAAAATCCCAAGCTCTCCAACAACCCAGTCTGGTTCAAGCTCCACGCACAGCGCCTCATGAACTCCAACCCAGACCTGGCACTCGACAAAATTCGCCGCGCCGTACAGCTCGCTCCAAACGACCTCGACATCCTCTATTTGAATCTCGAGTTGCTCTTGCGAAACAAGGGCTATCAGGAAGGCCTCCAGCTCAGCAACAAGCTCGCCCAGAGCAAGGAGCTCGAAAGCGATTGGCGCGTCCATATGTATCGCGGCACCTTCCTCTACTACATGCAGCAAAAGGACGACGGCTTCAACGAGTTTGACAAGGCCCTTAACCTCTCCTCCGACAACGACGCCGCCAACAATCTCACCGTCCAGCGATTCATCCAATCCGCCGGCATGCCCGAGGCCATCTCCCGCGCCGCCGAGCGCGCCAAGGATGACGTCCGCTGGCGCATCATGCTCGCCGTTTTCTACAACAGCGATCGAAAAGCCGATCTCGCCATCAAAACCATCAACGACGTCATGGACCCCGCCGAGCAGGCCAGGCTCTCCCCCGAACGTAAGGAACAGGCCTATCGCGCCGCCGGCATGATCTACCTCGCCCATGGCGAAGAGGACCGCTCCCTCTACGACAAAGCCATCAACGTCTACAACCTCTACCTGGCCCAACTGATCCAGATGGGCGACAAGGCTAATCCCGAAGCCAGGTTCTGGGTTCTCAACAACCTCGCCTATCTCACCTCCGAACGCCTCAAACAGCCCGAAAAAGCCCTCCAGTACAGCACCATGGCCATGGATCTGATGCGCCAGACCAACACCAGCAGCGCCCCCATCCTCGATACCCACGGCTGGATTCTGGTGCAGTGCAAAAAACTCGATGAGGCCATCGGCGTCCTCAACAAGGCCGCCGAAAGAGATCCCTCCCTCCCAGACGCCGCCTTCCACCTCGGCGAAGCCTATATTCTGAAAAATCTTCCCGAACGCGCCCAGGAGGAACTGGGCCGGGCCAGCCGTTTATTGGATGCTCAAAAGAAGAACGGCCAGCCTGTCGATGAACTGATGAGGTCGAAAATTACCAGCGATCTTGAACGTGCCGCGAACCTGCTCCGAAGCGGCGACGTTAAAGATAAAACTCCTGGTTCCAAAACGCCGTAAGTCCAGTCAAACGTTTTCAGCTTCAGGCCGATCAATGTTTTATCGGCCTTCGTTTCCGCGATCTGACTGTACGGCGGGAGAGTTCGTCTTATGACCACGTTGCCACAAACTTCCGCCGGACGTCTTCCCCGTGCCATCACCCAGGCCCCCTCCGCACTGGCTATCCAGGCCGGCATGATGCCCTCCGCCGCCATCCAGCCCAATCAGATGACAGGCGCAGATTTCATTCGCGTCCTGCGCAGCAATATCTGGCTCTTCCTGATTCTGGGGGTGCTCTCCGCCATCGCTGGTTACGCGATCAACGCGTATCGCCTCAAAAATTACCCCTCCTACACGGCCACGGGGTATATCGAAATCAAAACAGTCCCCCAGGTCGGTCGTCAGAATGACATGATCGACACCGCGACTCTGAGCAGCACCCTCCGCGCCCAGGCCACGCTCATTCGCACCGATCTCCTCTTCGCCGAAGTCCTGAAAAACAGTGACAAGATCCGCGACACCCAGTGGTTCAAGCGATTCGGTCCCAAGCTCGCAAAAATGGATCTGATCGAGAATCTGAAAGTCGGCATCGTCACCGACTCCAATCTTCTCAACATTTCCATGACCGGCCCCGACAAATCCGAGTGCCGCACCATCGTCGAAGAAATCGTCCAGGGCCACCTCGACGAACAGCAAAAAGGTTACCTCGTCCGTGTCAACGCCCAGACGCTCCTCTACCAGAGCCTTCAGGACAAGTACCGCCAGAAGCTCTTCGAGTACCGCAACAAAATCCAGGAATTCAATCGCCGCCTCTTCGAGCAGGGTGGCGGCCGCCTCTCCGGCGGCAGCATTCTCGAAGCCAGCATCATCGAAATTTCCAGCGCCGTCACCAAGGCCACCAACAATCTCAATCAGGCCAGGGGCATGTACGAAAACGTCATGCAGAAACAGTCACAGGGCGACTTTCCCACCCAGGCCCTCGACGCCGTTGAAACCGACCCGCAGGTTCGTGAATACAAAGCCCGCATCGAAGCCATCAAGGTCGAAAAGTCGATCCTCCTGCTCAAGTACGGTCCCAACAGCTCCAACGTCGTCGAGCTCGACAAGCGCACCGAAGAAACTCAGAAGCTCCTCGACGACCACACCCGTCAGGTGCGCGTCGACACCACCAATCGCCTCACTGAAGCTCTTCGCAACGCCGTCGAAAGCAACATGAAGGACGTCGACTCGCTCAAAAAGTCCCTCGCCGAGGCCCAGCAGAAGCTCGGCGCAATGAGCAGCGATCTGGCCGAGTTGCTCAGCACCCAGGAAGACGAACGCGCCGTCCACGAACTCAACCGCCAGGTCACCGAACAGCTCCGCGACATCGAGGCCGTCCAGCAGCAGGCCAGCCAGTCACGCATCGACTGGGCCCCCAACGGCCGTCCACAGGAACCCGAAGTTCCCAGCTCGCCCGTCCTCGCCAAGACCATGAGCATCTCTATCATGCTTGGCCTCGCCCTCGCCCTGGGCATCGCATTCCTCCGCGAGTTCATGGACACCACCATCCGCTCCGACCGCGACATCGTCCGCGTCGGGCCCGTGCGCATCCTCGGCAACATTCCCGACGAAGGCGATGACCCCCAGGCCATTAACAGCCAGCTTCCCCTCGTCATCTTCGAGGCCCCCCACTCGGTCACCGCCGAGCATTTCCGCCAGCTACGCACGCGGCTCCAGCATTCGGCCGCTCTGGATACAACCCGCAGCATCATGGTGACCGGCCCCAGCCCGATGGACGGCAAGACCACCATCGCCTGCAATCTCGCCGCCGGCCTAGCCCTCAACGGCCGCAAGATCCTCCTGGTCGACGGCAACTTCCGCCGTCCCGAGCTCCATCGCGTCTTTGGCATCGGCAACGAGCGCGGCTTCTCCGACGTCCTCAACGGCACCATCAACTTCGACGAAACCCTCTTCGAAACCCAGGTCCCCAATCTTACCGTCATGCCCAGCGGCCCCAAGCCCATGAACGCCTCCGAGCTGTTCGAGAGCCAACTGCTCATCGACTTCATCGAGCGCGCCCTGGAAGAATACGACCATGTCATCTTCGACTCCGGCCCCCTTCTCGTCGTAAGCGAATCCGTTGCCATGGCCCCCAGGGTCGACGGCGTAGTCACCGTCCTCAAAGCACACTCCGACAGCAAAGGCGTGGTCAAGCGCACCGTCGACCTCCTCCGTCAGATCAAGGCCGAGCACCTCGGCGTAGTCCTGAACGCAGTCAGAGGCCAGCGCGGCGGCTACTACCTCCGCAACATCAAAACCTACTACCAATATCAGGACGGCGAATAACCTCCCCCACGAATGATCTCTTCCCATCCCAAACGTGTGCGCTCGGCGAAGTGCACGGCCAGCAACCGGTCTATGTCGCGTGTTCCAGTTGAAGGTTTTCTTTCACGTCCTGGGCCTTCCATACATCCGGCAGGAACTGATCCAGTTCGCTCATCGGCGTGCTGGCGATTTTGGC
>JBBRHH010000139.1:0-11967 GCA_038222915.1 Tepidisphaerales bacterium | reverse complement strand
TTTTCCACCCCGCCCGCCATCACCACATACCCCGGCAAGTTCTGATTTTCCGACCCCAGCCCATAAGTCACCCACGACCCCACACTCGGAAAGCCCGGCCGCGAAATGCCCGTGTTCATGTGATACATCGCCGGCCCGTGATTGGGCGAATCCGAATAGACCGACTTGATCATCGCAATATCATCCACGTGCTTCGCGATGTTCGGATACTTCTCGCACACCCACAGTCCCGACTTCCCATACTGCTTGAACGCATACGGACTTTTCAACAGCGGCCCCGGATTTCCAAAATGCGTCTGAATCCCTTCGACCCGCATCCCGTTCCGCTTCGTCAACTCCGGCTTCGGATCAAAAAGATCAAACCCACTCGGCCCGCCCTCCATGAACAGCCAGATGATGGACTTGGCCTTGGCCGGAAAGTGCAGACTCGGAATCGCTACCCTCGACTCCGCATTCAAAAGATTCGCCAGCGCCAGCGCCCCGAACCCCGCCCCCGCCCGTTGCAGAAACTGCCGCCGATTCAGTACGCCGCCCGGGCGAAGAGAACGGCACGAGTTGTTGGCTAAGCTCGACATGATGGCAACGACTCAATCAATATAGACAAATTCGTTCAACTGCAGCAGTACATGACAGAAGTTGGTAAACGGCTCCTTGCCCGGATTCGCCGACATAAATTTCGCCGCCGCCTGCACCTCTCCCTCGGTCGGCTCGCGCCCCAGAGCAAGCCTATACGCCCAGCGCACCCGCGCCGTCGGGTCCTCCCCGGCCTCCTTCACACACCGCTCCGCAAAAAACTTCGCCTGCCGCCGCACAAACGGATCGTTCATCAACATCAGCGCCTGCGTAGGCACCGTCGCCTGATTCCGCCGCGCACAACTTGCATTGGCCGTCGGCGCATCCATTACATCCAAAAGCGGCGTCAGCAGCGACCGCTTCACAAACAGATAAACGCTCCGCCGCCACTGATCCGGCCCATCTTCCTTCGGCCGCGGCATCAAGTCCTTATTTCGCCCCACATTCGCCTCGGGCGGAATCGCCGGCTTGATCGACGGCCCGTAAATTTCCGCCTTCAACTGCCCGCTCGTTGCCAGCATAGCATCGCGAATAATCTCCGCCTCCAGCCGCATCGGCCGCCGCCGCCACAACAGCTCATTGGCCGGATCAATCTTCGCCTTCGCCGCATCAAACGTCGTGTCCTGCCGGTAGGCCGCACTCAACAGCATCAGCCGGTGTATGGGCTTTAGTTTCCACCCACCGCGAATCAACTCATTCGCAAGCCAGTCCAGCAGTTCCGGATGCGTCGGCCGAGATCCCTGCGCCCCAAAATCACCCGGCGTCCGCACCAGTCCCTCCCCAAAATGATGCTGCCAAAGCCGGTTCACGATCACCCGCGCAACCAGTTGCCCCGCTCCGTGTTCAACATCGGTGATCGATTCCGCCAGCATCTTCCGCGGAGCTTCGCTGCCCACCCCACCACCCCGTTGCAGCACACTCAAAAATCCCGGCTGAACCTCTTCGGCCTTGCTCGTCGGATCACCCCGTCGCAGCAGAAACGACTTCACACGATTCGCCTTCTCATCCGCCAGCATCAGCGGCTGCTCCGCGGCCTTGCGTAATTCCTCCGCCGTCTTCCCATTGTCAAACTTGAAGGCCGCCCCAACCCGCTTCGTATTAGTAAACGCCGCCGCCAACCGATAATAATCCCGCGTCGGAATCGGATCGTATTTGTGATCGTGACACCGCGCGCACGCCACCGTCAGCCCGAGCATCGCCGACCCCGTCGTCGACACGATGTCGTCCAGCTCATCGTAGCGATACTGCTCCTTCTCCAGCGGCGTCCCATCCGCGCTGATCGACACCGGCCCGGTCGTGCAAAACCCCGTCGCCGCCAGCGCCTGCGGATTCTCCGGACTCAAAACATCGCCGGCGATCTGCCACTGCAAAAACCGGTCAAACGGCATGTCCTCATTAAACGCCCGAATCACAAAGTCGCGGTAATGAAACATCCCCGGCCGATCCGCATCCGTCTCATACCCGTCGCTCTCCGCATACCGCGCCACATCCAGCCAATGCCGGCCCCAGCGCTCCCCAAAGTGCGGATTCTCCAGCAGCCGATCCACAAGCTTCTCATACCAGTCGCCGGCTGCGTCCCGCAATGCGCCATCCATCTCCTCAGGGGTCGGCGGCAACCCAATCAAATCAAAATAAACCCGCCGAACCAGCTTCTGCCGCGAAGCCTCGGCCGCCGGCGAAAGCTTCCTATCCTCCAGCGCCTTCAAGATAAATCGATCCACAGCATTCCGCCCCCAACCCTCATTCTTCACCTCCGGCGGCGCAACCACACGCAGCGGGGCAAACGACCAGAACTTCCGATCCTCATCACTCACCACCATCTCCCCGCCCGGCCGGGTCGTCGCGTTTACTACACTCGCATTCTTATCCAGCGGCCGCTCATACACCGCCCCCGCATCAATCCACTTCGCAAGAACATCAATCTCCTCCTGCGGCAGCGCCTCCTGCTTGGCCGGCATCCCCGGCTTCTCCAGATGCGCGATTTGTCGATAAAGCAGACTGTCGGCCGAATGCCCAGGCACCACCGCCGCCCCGTTGTCCCCACCCTGCATCAAAAGCGCCCGGGTCGAAATATCCAGCCCACCCCGAACCTTCTCCCCGCCATGACACTTCAGGCAGCGGGCTTCAAGAACGGAAAGCGGATTCGGGGCCGGCGCAGCCGTGGCAACCGCACAGCATGCGACGTCGCCGGCCAGAATCGCAAGGAGAAGATTGCAACGGATCGAATTCATACCCGCTCAACGAGAAGTACCCGACCTCACCATGCACGTGGTCTATTTCAGACTCTCAACATTGAACGCCGGTCCCAGATTGTGAATCGTATTCCAAATATCATTTCGAATATTCGTCCCATCCGCCGCCGTCAGGTTGGCGGTGATCATCATCTGCATTACCGGCTGAATGCCTGGAACTTCCAGGAAGACGCTCAGCCCGTCCTTCGACACATGCGCAGATTTAATCGCGAGAATATCCTGCCCCTGCCGCGTCGGTTCATTCACCGACCAGTGTGCCGACCCATACGCCCGCGACCAGTGATAGTTCCACTGCTGCACCGAATACGATTCCGCATCGGCTGCCGCCTTCGCATCCAGCGGCGACGTGTACGTCAATAAAATCCCATTCGCATGCACGTGCAGCGCCGCCGGCATATGCACGGGCTTGCCCGTATACCGCACGCGTTGCAGCGCCCCGTTCTTCGCGCCACTCGTCTGCCATCCACGCAATCCTGACACATAAAGCTGCCCATCCTGTGGCCGAAACCGCCCGCGCATCACACCCGTGTCAAAGTGCAGCGGAAACCGAAACACCCCGCCCTGCGTCACCCCGTTCACCTCTTCGGTCATCACATGAAAAATGCACGCCATCCCATAGCTGCTGTGAAACATCTCGTTTTTGAACGGCCCCCACTTGTCACCCTCCACCCAGAACTGACCGCCGCTCGAGTTGTCGCAGTTCTGCGGCATCCACACAATCGGCTTGCCCGGATCGGTCGGCGCAGGCGTCCGATGGCTCGACGGTTCAAAGCCCAGGAATGTCCCCTGTTTCACCAGATCGATCCGCGAAGCCGGCACCCATTCGCCCTCATTGTCGGCCTCCGTAATCACCCCCGTCGCGCTCGCCCCAAGCCCATTTGAATTGCGGATCCCCGTCGCGACCACATCCAACTGCTTCCCATACCGATCCACCTTCAAAACAGTCCCGCCATGCGCCGTTCCATCCGCACACTTGCAATAATAGAAGTTCCCATCAGCGTCCGTCTCCAGGTTCGTCGTATACGCGTGCCCGTTCTCGGTCACCTTGCAGTCGTTATTAAAGTTCTCATAAAAATCGGCCTCGCCGTCCTTGTTCAGATCATGCAGCCGCGTGATCTGGTCCCGCCCCAGCACATACACCTCATCCTTGACGATCTTCAATCCCAGCGGCTGAAAAAGTCCCGTCGCAAAGCGCCGCCATTGCAAATGATCGAGCTTGTCGTCGATCCCCGAAACAACCCACACATCCCCGCTGATCGAACAAACGGCCGCATCGCCGTTCGAAAAGAAATCATGCCCGCCAAACCGCAAAAAGCTCTTCCACGGATTGTCATCCGGCGCAGTCAGCGTATCGACCACATACGCATTGTCCTTCTTCGGATCTTCCTTCCCAAGCGTCCCAACCGTCGCCACCGCCTGCGGATAATTCGCCGGCCCGCCCCTGGTCAGCGCAGCCAGTTCCTCCGGCGCAACCTTCGCGGTCTCCTCCAGCGCCGCATGCAACTTCGCCGCATCTTCCGGCGTCGCCGTCGCAATCACCAGCTTGATCCGCCGCACCTTCTCAGCCGCGGGAAAACCCAGCAGGATGCGTCCCGAATTCGCCGACAGCGTCGCGCCACTGTCGCCACCGGTCAGAACAACCTGCGTCAGCGTCTTGTCCTTCTGCACCGAAGCAAAATTCCCCTCCACCGTCGCCACGCCGGCCGCCAGCTCGCAAACCACAAGCTTCGTCGCGCCCTTCGCCGCTCCGACCTCAATCGTCCGCGTAAAGACCGAAAATTCCTTCGCCTCATACCCAGGGCAATCCAGCACCTCCATGCCATTCACGCTGTAAGAGAAAACCACATGCTGGCCATTGCGATAAAGCCCCTTGTACTTCGCCCACTCCGCTGGCAGCGGCCCATGCTGGTCCGGCCGTGGGTCCTTAAAATCATCCGCGTTCTCCCCCGAAGAACACCCCGGCGTCGCCGTCGTTGCAAACTTTTCCGCCCCATCCACATTCGGATGCCCGGCCAATCCCTCCCGCCCAGGATTCAGCGCAAGAAACCCGCCCGTCCACCCCACGCTGTACCGCATCAGCTCCGTATCAAACGCCACCGCCGCCTGCTTCGCCTTGTCCTTTTCCGTGTTCAGTTGGACCGACACCGCCTTGTAAGTCACATTCTTCTTCGCCCCGAGCGACGAGCTGAAGAACGGCCCATAGTCCATGTCCGACCACTTCGTCTTGCCGCCCACACTGTTATCAAACCCATTGTGCAGCGAATCGCGCGTGATGATCTCCGCGTGGGCATGATTGTGGATGGCCGAAACATCCGCGTACCCGGCCTTGTCATAAGCGGCCGCATCCTCATCAAAATGCCACAGGCCCAGCGTGTCCGCATCCGATTTGAAAGGCCCCTCCGGCACCGCATTCGTTGCCCGGATCACCCGCGAAATCCGCACCTCGTCAATCAACGTGTCGGCGGCGCTGGGCACCCCGTCGATATACCCAAACGCCAGCGGCCCAACATCCGGATACGGCGCATTCTGCACCACCGCCTGGCTGCAAACTTCCTTTCCATCCAGAAACAGCTTCGCGTTCTTCTCATCCAGCGTCAGCGCTATGAAGTGCCACTGCCCGTCCGCAATCGGCTTGTCGCTCTTCAAATTCCCGCCCTTAAACCCAGGCAAAGATCCGGCCAGATTCCCCGAAGTCTTCTCCGAAAAAACGTCCCAATGATCCCGCGAATTCTTCGGCCCCGCCGCAATCAGCACATTCGGATTCTTCCTGGCCGCTTCGGGAACCTTCGCCCAAAACTCCACCGTCATCGGCACGAGCGCATAAACAGGGTTGTAATCCGCCGCGACGTACTGATCCCCACCGACGGTAATGCCGCGGCCAAAGCGGCCTTGCTCGACCGTGCCAGCGGAGGCGAGGGAGACGAAGAGAAGAACGGCGGTAAGTGCGGAGGTGATTTTTATAGTGGTCATAGGCGGTGTTTCCGAATGGCGTTGTAGATTAACAGGAAGGCGAATCGCACCCAAGCGACGCAGATTGTTGGGCGTGCGATTCGGTCGGTTTTTACGCGATCCAGGGGTCAAAATGTGCGCGCAATTGAGTTGCGTGTCGGTTTTGTGATGTCCGAATATTGTAAGTGATTGTTTGGCCATTGGTTCCGCTGAATCGACCATGGCACGGGTTGCGAAAAAACCGACACATAACCGACACACAACCAGACCATAACCGACACACGACCGACACATAACCAGCACATAAACCGACCACGACTGACACATAACCGACACACAATCGACACGGGTTGAGAATGCGGATTTCAGGGTGCGAAAGGCGAACAGCGCGATTGCGATTGATTGGACGGGTTGACGAATTATACCCCGCATGGCCTGCTCGCTTTTTTCGTATCCGCCAAACCGTGACACCGAACATAATGCTATCAAATAGCGGCCGTGTGTCAAGAATAATGTTCGGTTGCGGCGGTGAATGATCGCCCGGCCAATATCCCTGTTTTCTGTACCGAGTCACGCACGCATTCAAATGGGCGTGTAGAAGCCGTTAGTCCTTAAACAGCTTCGAAACCAGCGGCAGATGATCGATGTGAAACTCTTCCGAAAACCCCGTCCGCTTCAGGGATTGCCCCGCATGCCGCACCGTCGCCAGCCGCCGCGGCGCGACAATATCCACGCAGTGCATACGCCGCAGCACCAGTTTCCCGGCCCGCGCATCCCGCGCCGGCAGATCCAGCGTCCCGCTCGGCGGAATCACCATCTTCAATTCCAGATCCGCCACCCCCGCCCGCTCCAGGCGCTGCACCGCGATCGGCTCATACCCGACATTCTGCAGCTTCACCCGAATCCCATCCATCCGAATCGCCAGATTGTGCTGCACCTCCAGCGGCTTAGGCAACTGCGGCGGCGGCGCACCCATCGGCGGCGGCAGCGGCAGAGGCGGCAGTGGATCGCCCGACTCCACATCCGGCAGCGTCACCGTAAACTCCTCGGCCGACGTGTGCTCGACATTCATCACCGCGATAAACTGCTGCGTGTAATCCGCCAGATATCCGATGTATTCGACGACCGCATTGTTCGGATCGATCGGGTCGGTCACATCCAGAATCACCGGCTGACCAATGTATTGTTCCAGCAGCGGCTCATAAGCATTGGCCAATTGCCCCACCAGCGTTTGCCCGATGCTCGTCACCGCGCTCCCCTGGCTGGCCATAACACCCCCGGCCGGCGACGTCCGCTGCATCTGGCTGACCGCCGCCCCAATCGCCGCATTAAAAGCATCCCGCAGCGTGTTAATAAAATTCCGCAGCCCGCGCCACATCCGCCGGATCGGCCCCGGATTAAAACTCCCCCGCACCTGCCGCAACCGCCGCCGCCGCAGCTTCCGCATCCGCTTATGAAACTGCGCTTCGCCCAGCGGCGTCTCACCCCCCGGCGCGTCCGGGTGAATCTCCTGATCGTCCGGGTCAAACCGCAACAACGCATGCACCTGCGTATCAAGCTCGGCCTGATACAGCAGCGAGCTATTCTTCTGCCGCCCGCGCGGATCAATAAACGGATTGTCGTAAATGATTTCGATCCCCGTTGGAAACACCTTCAGCGTCCCCCAGATCGTGTGTCCCCGCGCCCGTTCCAGCGTCACCCGATACCCGTCAAAAATCTTCAAACACTTATCGCGCGACCACTTCGTCGCCACCGTGGTAATCAGCGCAGTAAGAAAGATAAAAAGCAGCGTGACGTAAAAAACCGTCGAGGCACTGGGAGAAGATTGTGCCAGTTGCAGCAGCATGTCGAGTCTTGGCTCCCCGATCGGCCTCTACTTCTTGCTCATCTGCTGCTGCGCCCTCGCCCGCTCCATCTGATGCTCCCGCTCCTTCTGCCCGGCCGGATCCGTCGGATGCTCCCCCGCGGCCTTCGCATACGCCGCCTTGGCGGCCTCATAGTTGATCTCATTGGCAGGAATCGCTTCCTGCGTCAGGATCGTCAACTCATTGTTCTTCATCTGCGCCACCCCGCCGTCAATGAAGTAAAACTTCTTCTCGCCAGTCGAAAGATCGACCCGCAACGGCCCAGCGCCAATCTTCATCAGAATGGGCGCCCGCCCGGTCAAAATACCAATCAGCCCGTCATGGGCGGGCACAATCGCCTGGCTGACCGTTGCATCCAGCGCGTTCTGCTCGGGGGTCACAACTACACAGTGAAAAGACATCGTTAAAACTCCAATGATTGCTATCGAAGCGGCCAGTTTAGGGCAGGCAAGCCCCGAAGGAAAGTGTCCCGCCCGCCTACCCCAAACCGCAATTTTTCCCCCGTTCTATGCACACACTCCGGCCGCTGTGCTATACTGCTCCCGTTAACGCCGTTTTAACTCACCGCGCTTTCTGTCGCGGTGTTTCGTTTTTTGGAGTTGTTCCATGCAGATGATGAGCGCCGACGAAAAGGCCGTTCTGGAAAAAAAGCGACAGGAGCTTTTCGATCTATTAATCGAAATCCAGGAGCGCATCCGCAAGGCCGCCGCGCTGGGTGATCTCTCCGAAAACGCCGAGTATCATTTCGCCAAGGAAGAAAACCGCAGCGTCCAGCGCCAGCTCGCCGAGCTCGAATCCAAGCTCAAAAACGCCGCCGTCGTCTCCAACGAACACGTCCCTGAAGACATGGTCTTCCTCGGCCACACCGTAAAACTCCTCGATCTCTCCGACGACACCGAACAGCTCGTCCGATTGGTCGGCGAAGCCCAACCCCCCAGTGCCGACAGCGAGATTCTACCCGTCTCCGTCACCAGTCCCATGGGCGATGCCCTCATGAAGGCCCGCGTAGGTGAAACCGTTCGAGTCAAGGCCCCCCGTGGCACCATGGAATTCAAGATTCTTGAGATCGTCTAGTTAACACCGTCGTGTGTGTGATCAATAATTGACCAGTGGGGGGGTCGAGGCTTATGGTTTGGCCTTAATGCGGTAACGGGAGCCGCAGCCTTTCTCCCCCGCGCGTCACCTGCGTCTCACTGGCATGCTGTGTGGTCCAACTGAGGAGATTGTCTTGACGGAGCAAGAGCCGGATTGTTCAGGGAAAAAGAGCGGCCGAGGCCGCGTCATCGCCCTGCCGCAAGCGCACCAGGCGCCGCGCGAACCATCCCCCGAAGAAGCCTTCCACGACGAATACGAAAAAAAGGAAAAGTGCGGCGTCTTCGGAATCTGGGGCACCCCCGACGCATCACAGATCTGCTATCACGGCCTCTTTGCGCAACAACATCGCGGCCAGGAATCCGCCGGCATCGTCGCCTCCAACGGCACCACCCTCAACGGCCACGTCGGCATGGGCCTCGTCAGCCAGGTCTTCACCCCCCGTCTCCTCCGCGAAGAACTCGCCGGCAACGCCGCCATCGGCCACGTCCGCTATTCCACCACCGGTTCCAGCAAAGTCTGCAACGCCCAGCCGCTTCTCCGCGAATATCTCATGGGCCCCGTCGCCGTCGCCCACAACGGCAATCTGATCAACGCCGCCCTCCTCCGCCAGCAATACGAAGAGCATGGCCACATCTTCCAAAGCACCACCGACACCGAAATCATCGTCCACCTCCTCGCCAAACCAACGCACGTGGAGAAAGCTGATCCACTCCCTCACGTTCTCAAGCATCTGCAGGGGGCCTACAGCCTCCTGTTTTTGTTTCCAGATCGCATCGAAGCCGCCCGCGATCCGTGGGGCATCCGCCCGCTCGTTCTCGGCAAGCTCGACGGCAATTGGGTTGTCGCCAGTGAAACCTGCGCGTTTGACGCCCTCCACGCCGAATACGTCCGCGAGATCGAGCCCGGCGAAATCATCCGCATCGATGACGACGGCATTCACAGCCGCCGCTTCGAAGCCCCCGCGCCCGAGCTCGCCATGTGCTGCTTCGAGCACGTCTACTTCGCCAACGTCGCCAGCAAAGTGTTCGGGCAGACCGTCCACACCGCACGTCAGGCCATGGGCCGCCAGCTCGCCCGCGAAGCCCCCATCGACGCCGACTACGTCATGCCGATGCCCGACTCCGGCCGTTCCGCCGCCCTCGGCTATGCGATTGAATCCGGCATCCAGTTCGAAGAAGGCATCGTCCCCAACCGCTTCGTCGGCCGCACCTTCATCATGCCCAACCAGCTCCAGCGCGACCGCGCCGTCGCCATGAAGCTCAACATCATCCCCGACGTCGTTAAAGGCAAACGCATCATCATTGTCGAAGACTCCGTCGTCCGCGGCACCACCACCCGCTCCAAGATGCGCGCCCTCCGCCACGCCGGTGCGCAGGAAATTCACCTCCGCGTCTCCTGCCCCCCGATTCGCCATCCCTGCTTCTACGGCATCGATTTCCCCACGAGCGCCGAGCTCATCGCCCACAACCGCACCGTCGAAGAAATCGGCGACTTCCTCGAAGTCGACAGCCTCGCCTACCTCTCCATGGAAGGCATGCTGAATTGCCTTCACAAGCCCAAAAACCGTTACTGCACCGCCTGCTGGAGCGGCGAATACAAAGTCCCCATCGATCAGCCCCAGAGCAAATTCAGCTTCGAGCGCGACCAGCTCAAGATGTTCTGAACCCCGCATGGAGTGTGCGGTACCCCGCCCACGGAATGCGGGGTTCACTTGGCTGCCCAAGCATCCTCAGCTTTCCCCCCAATAACGAACCCACCGCCCGGCCCCTACCGGATCTTTCGATTTTTCCGATTAAGCCGCATTTGCCGATTGCCGATGAGGCGCTCGTGGGGAATGCTGCGCCGACCAGGATTATCGAAAGACGCCCGTGCAAAAAATTCTTGTCATCAACGACTCCTCCGAAACCCACGCGCAGATCCGCGAGCACTTGAGCCAGGAGCCCATCGAGCTCCATTCCGCCTTCGACGGCCAGGAAGGCCTCGCCGCCGCCATCGCCATTAATCCCGACCTCATCCTCCTCGACGTCGAAATGCATCCCCTCGACGGCTTCGACGTCTGCCGTCACCTGAAGCAAGACTCGGCCACCCTTGGCATCCCCGTCATCTTCCTCAGCGGCGTCTCCTCCACCGAAGATCGCATCCGTGGCCTCGAACTCGGCGCAGTCGACTACGTCTCCAAACCATTCGACCTCGCCGAACTCCGCGCCCGCGTCCGCGGCGCACTCCGCACCAAATACCTCATGGACCTCCTCGCCCGCAAAGGCATGATCGACGGCCTCACCGGTCTCTGGACCCGCGCCCACTTCGACGACCGCCTCGCCTCCGAACTCGCCGCCATCGCCCGCTCGCCCCGGCCCCTCGGCTGCGTCCTCGCCGATATCGACAACTTCAAAAACGTCAACGACACCTACGGCCATCTCTTCGGCGACGAAGTCCTCCGCGGCGTCGCGCACGCTCTCCAGGAAGTCAGCCGCGCCGAAGACATCGTCTGCCGCTACGGCGGCGAAGAATTCGTCATCCTCACCCCCGGCATCGGCCTCGTCGGCGCAACCACCCTCGCCGAACGCGCCCGCGAAGCCATTCAGGCCCGATCCTTCGCCCACGACGGCCGGACCGCGAAAGTCACCTGCAGCTTCGGCGTCTCCGACGCCAACATCGCCGGCTTCACACACCTCGTCCATGCCGCCGACGCCGCGCTCTACCGAGCCAAGCACGGTGGCCGAAACTGCGTAATGGATGCACGCGACGCCGCCTGACAAATATGCCATCCCACCAACCCCGTTTAGCCGCAACGCGAAGCGGAGCGCGTTTCCCCGACCTCGGAACTTTCCCCCCAGAAGCGCATCTGATTGGTAGTGGCCGCATTTTTCTCATGTCCCCGGCACTGCCCGGGTTAGAATGCCCTCCGTCATGCGACGCCTTCGCCCCCGGCCATTCTCGCTTTGCCAGGCAATTCTCCTGCTGTCGCTGTCAGCATCGCCAGTCTTCGCCGCCGACACCACCCAGCCCAGCACCCAACCCGCCACCCGCCCAACCGCCTCCTCGTGGCACGCGATGATTCAAAAGTATCTCTCGGAGCTAGACGCCCTGAATTTCGAAGACCGCGAAGCCGCCCAGGCCCGCCTCATCGAAATGGGCCCCGACGTACTCATCCCGCTTCGTGAAAGTCTCTCCTCCGCCACCACCGCCGAATACAACTTCCGCGCCAAGCTCGTCGTCGATGGCATCCATCA
>JBBRHH010000138.1:0-12048 GCA_038222915.1 Tepidisphaerales bacterium | reverse complement strand
ACGGGCCGGGGCGCGAAGATCGCAGAAGCGGGCAGTCGCCGGATGGGAAATGGGAGCTTTTCAGCAAGGATCACAACCTGTTTGTGCGCGATGCAAAGTCGCGAGAGGAATTTGCGCTGAGCAGCGATGGGAAGGAGGGAGATGGATATTCGATGGCTCGGGCGTGGTGGTCGCCGGATTCGAAGAGTGTGGCGGCGCTGCGGGTGGAGCGCGGGCAAGAGCATCCGGTGTATGTGGTGGAGTCATCGCCGATCGACCAGTTGCAGCCAAAGCTTCGGAAGCGCGACTATCTGAAGCCGGGGGATCGGATCGATCATCAGCGCGTGGAACTGTTCTGGGTCGAGGGGCGCAAGCAGGTGGCGGTGAATGATGCGCTGTTTGAAAACCCGTGGAGCATCGAGGATGTGCGATGGGCTGAGGATTCTTCGCGATTTACGTTTTTGTACAACCAGCGCGGACATCAGATTCTGCGGGTGGTGGCGGTGGATGCGAGGAGTGGAGAAACACGCGCGCTGGTTGAGGAAAAGAGCCCAACGTTCGTCTGTTACTCGAGCAAATACTTCTGCCACTGGCTCGGCGACCGCGAGGTGATCTGGATGTCGGAGCGGGATGGGTGGAACCATCTTTGGCTTTACGATGCCCAGGCCGGGACGGTGAAGAACCAGATTACCAAGGGGGAATGGGTCGTGCGGTCGGTGTTGCAGGTGGATTCGGAGAAGCGGCGGATTTGGTTTCTTGCCGGTGGCGTTCGCAAGGGACAGGACCCGTATTACGCGCAGCTTTGCCGGGTGAATTCTGATGGAAGTGGATTTGTGGTTTTGACGGAGGGGGACGGGACGCACAATGTGCAATGGAGGCCGGGGCAGAAGTATTTTCTGGATACCTGGTCGCGGGTGGACTTCCCGCCGGTGACGGAGCTGCGCGAGAGCGAATCGGGGCGGCTGGTTTGTAAGCTGGAGGAAGCGGATGCGAGTGAGGTGCTGGCGGCGCGGGGCGGGCGTTGGCCGGAACGGCTTGTGGCGAAGGGGCGGGATGGCACTACGGACATTTATGGGGTGATCTGGTTGCCGAAGGATTTTGAGGCGGGGAAGAAATATCCGGTGGTGGAGGATATTTATGCGGGGCCGCACGGTTTTTTTACGCCGAAAGGGTTTCGTTCGCGGTACGGGGTGAAGCTGGATTTGGCGGATCGGGGGATGATTGTGGTGCAGTGTGATGGGATGGGAACTTCGGGGCGGTCTAAGGCTTTTCATGATGTCTGCTGGAAGAATCTGCGGGATTCGGGATTTGCGGATCGGATTGCGTGGATGAAGGCGGCTGGGGAGAAACATGCGGAGATGGATTTGTCGCGGGTGGGGATTTATGGGGGATCGGCGGGCGGGCAGAGTGCGATGGCGGCGCTTCTATGGCATTCGGATTTTTACAAGGTGGCGGTGGCGGATTGCGGATGTCATGACAATCGGATGGACAAGATCTGGTGGAACGAGCAGTGGATGGGATGGCCGGTGGGGAAGGAATATGCGGAGAACTCGAATGCAGTGAACGCGCGGTTGCTGCGAGGGAAGCTGATGCTGGTGGTGGGCGAGATGGATGACAATGTGGACCCGGCGTCGACGATGCAGGTTGTCAACGCGCTGGAGAAGGCGGACAAGGATTTTGAGCTGGTGGTGATGGCGGGGACGATGCACGGTGCGGCGGAGACACCTTATGGATCGCGGCGGCGGGCGGAGTTTCTGGTGCGAGAGCTTGGAGCGGGACACTGACGATTCGATTGCCGCTTAAATGTATTACGGGCATGTGGTAGGCTGGGGGCCATGGACTTCATTACTGCAGCAATCGTTTTGTTCATCTTTGTATGCATCATTTTTCCACAGCTTGTGAAAAATCGGGCGCAGTTTTATCTCGCCGTCGCTTCGGTGATGCTGATTATCATCGTGTATTCGCTTGAATGGATGTTTTCAGGCGGATTTCACACGTTGCTGATATTCATCCACGCGGTGCTTGTGTTCGCGGCGTTTCTACTGGTGATCCTGGGAACAGGCGGCTTGTCGCTCGGCGAGTTGACCGGCGAATTCAAGGAAGCATTTGATGCCGTTCGCAAGGGTGAAGAGAAGCCGGTGGTGGTCCCGCTGACGGGAGCGAAGCCGGTTGCGAAAGCGCCGGTGGAAGTTCCGACGCAGCGGTTTACGATCACAGATCCGGCGGCTGCGGCAGCTCGTGCGGCACGACAGGCGGATGAGGGATCGATTCCGCTCGAATAATTCTTGATCAGTCGAAGAACAAGACAGGTCCGAGGTCGCATGGCGGCCTCGGACCTGTTGTTTTGGCAACTGCAATAGCGCGTTCTGATCAGAGGAAGTTCACGCGGCCTGGCAGTTTTGGCAGGACGCGGTCGGCGGGGGTACCGAGCCAGCGTTCAAGTACGGTGGCGTAGCATTCGCGGAAGTCGACGTTGTATTTGAGGTCGCCGTCGTCGAGTTTGGCGAGGCTGGGGTATTCGCCGAAGAGGCCGCCTTTCACGCCGCCGCCCGCGAAGAACATGATGCTGGCTGCACCGTGATCGGTGCCGGCGGAGTTGTTTTCCTTGACGCGTCGGCCGAACTCGCTGAAGACCATGACCATGACGTCTTTGTCACGATTCTCGGCCTTCAAGTCAGCCATGGACGCGCTGATGGCGGCGCTGACGTTGCCAAGAATCTTGGCGTGGCCATCGGCCTGTTTGGCGTGGGTGTCGAAGCCGCCCATGCTGATGTAGAACAGCTTGGTGCCGGTGTTCTGCACGATCATCTGCGCGAAGACGGACATGCCTTTGCCGGCGTAGTCCTTGGGATATTCGACGTTGGGCTTGCGCGGGTTGTTGAGGACGCCCTTGATGACTTCGTTGCCCTTGACGATGTCGAGGCCGGTGGACTGGATGATCTCGTCGGGGCTGAGAACCTGCGTGCCCTTGTTCGGGCCGTCCATCGCGGGATTTGGCTTCATGTCTTTGTAGAGCGTGCTGATCGCGACCGACTCCGGCTTTTCGTTGAGCGGGTAGAAGTCGTCAACCGCGTTGATGCTGATGGCGGGAGCGCGGCCGGCCTTGAACATGTCGGGGCGCTTCTGGCCATAGTGGACTACGGGGACGGAGCTCTTGTTGATGTCGGCGAGCGCCTTCTCGTAGTAGCGGCCAAGCCAGCCGGAATTGAACTGGTCGGTGGGATCGCCGCGGTGCCAGATTTCCATCGAGCGGAAATGGCTGCGGTTGGCGTTCGGATAGCCGGCACCCTGGATGACGGCGAGCTGCTTCTCCTTGAACATATTGTGGAAGTCGGACATCGACGGATGCAGAGCGACTTTGTCGTCGAGCATGAGCGCCTGGGCCTCGGGGATGGCGAGGGTCGGGCGATTGACGACGTAGAGCGGGTCGCGGATTGGGATGACGGTGTTGAGGCCGTCATTGCCGCCGGCGAGTTCAAAGACAACGAGGATGCGGTCCTTGGTTGCGCTGTTGTTCTCGGCCGCGCGGGCGCGGGCGAGGTTCATCATCATGGTTGGAACACCCGCGCCGATGGCGAAAACAGATGCGCCGGTTTTGATGAATTCGCGTCGTGAGAAGATCATGACCGCTCCTTGGTTGGAATACAGATCTCAGAATGCTTTTTGAACACTGAACATTTTAACATTAACACAACTGATATTCGGGGCTGCAGAGAATGAGTCGGACCAGTCCACGCAGTTTTTCTTCGCGCAGTGCGCCGGGCAGTTTGATGGCGGCCTGGCCGTGCGAACCGGCGGCGAGGAATTCGATGAGGGTGGAGCGGAGCTTGACTGGCGGCTTGCGGTGGAGGAACCGGCCGATGAAGTGGTCGGTCAGTTCTTCGTTGGTGCCGATGAAGTTCTGGGCGACGATTTTGTTGACGTCGAGGCCGCAGACCATGCCGCTTTTGCCGGTGCCGGCGAGTTGGCGGACGAGGCGGATGCGCTCAAGGAGAGTGAATGTGCTGATCCATTCTTCGCCCCCCTTCCAGCCGCTGACGTCGGGCGGGTTGTAAAGGTCCTGGCCCATGGCGGCGACGGCATCGCCGTATTTGTTCACCGCAAGATCAGCACCCAGGGCGCGAATGGTGCCGACGACAAATTCGACCGGGCTCTTGACCTGCGTGCCGACATTCTCGGCCGCGAAGAAGCGCGGGGAGGAGAACATCGCCTTCAGCACGGGAGCGATTTTGCGGTCGTTCTTGCTGTAGGCCTCCATCATGGGAGCAATATCGTCATCGGTAGGTGTCTGGCTGACGAAATAACGCCAGAGTTTGCGGCAGATAAATCGGGAGGAGGCCGGCGTGGAAGAAAGCTGATCGATGACGTCATCGCCGTTAAAGGGGCCGACCTTGCCGAGGATGGTTTTGGGCTCTTCGTCGTGCTTGTCGGGGGAGAACACGAACTTCTTGTTCTCGAGATTCCAGCCGGTGAAGGCGCGGGCGACTTCTTTGACGTCGCTTTCGCTGTAGTTGCCGATGCCGAGGCTGAAGAGCTCCATCAACTCGCGGGCGAAGTTTTCGTTGGGTTTGCCTTTGACGCTCAGGGCGTTGTCCAGCCAGATGAGCATCGCGGTGTCGCGGGCCATCGCGAGCAGCATGTCCTTGAAGCTGCCGAGGCCCAGCTCGCGGAGGGTGTCGATCTGCTTGGCCATCAGGGTGGTGTCATTGACCTTGCTGATGGCGGTGGCGAAGTGACCGTGCCAGAAGACGGTGAGTTTTTCCCGGAACAGGTTGGGGCTGTTGAGCATGCGCAACATCCAGCCGGCACGAAGGCCTTCGAGGTCGCGCAGGAAGACGCCGCCGATCGCCTGCGCCGCCGCCTCGTTCTTTGAGAGGGGGCGATCAATCTCGCTGAGCATCTTGTCGAGTGTGGGTTGAAGCCCGACTTCGCTGGCGGCCTGAATTTCTTCGATGGTCGGGCCCAGCGTCGCACGGCGTAATAAATGAGCTACCTTCGGATCAAAGTCGAGCATGGTCGAATCCGCCTCGCCAAAAAATCAACGCACCCGGTCAGCCGGCATATAGAGATGAGAACTGCGATCTGCGTCGCTCCAATAGCAATTACGCGCTGCATAAGTTGGCGTTGCGTTGACGCGGAGACATTTTTTTAGACGCCGCCTTCGGATCGCTTTTGGTGAACGGCGTACGCGGAGGAGCAACCATGTCTATCGTCGGATCTACCAGGAAGACTCTCTTTTTGCGGGCCGCCGTGGCTGGTTTACTGGCCGGCCCGGTTTCCAGCTTCGCGGCGAAACCCGAGCCCGCCACGAAACCTTCAGAGCGGGAAGCGCGTCTGGCCGCCGCTCGCGAGGCACGGCTGGACGGGGAGATTGCGGATGTATATCGGACGGCCGAGACAACGTATCTGATCGGAGATTTCAACCGGGCCGGCGAGTTGTTTCAGCGGGTGATTACGGTGGGGCAGGGCTCTAGCCTGATTGTGCGGGCGCACACGCGGCTTGGCGATTGCGCGTTTCAGGCGAAACGATTTGATGATGCAATGCAGGCGTATCGGCGGGCGGCGCTGATGGCCGATGCAGCGTCAAATGTGGATGAGAAGGCGGCCGGGGTTCGGGCGGATTACATGGTGGGTCGATCGGCCTTTGCGGCGCGACAATATACACAGGCATTTGGGCAACTTCGACGATTTATCGATCGCCATCCGGGGGATGCGCTGATTAATCAGGCGTATCAGGCCATCGGCGATGCGCATCTTGCTCTTGAACAATATCAACAGGCTCTGGCGGCGTATCGCATGGTGGGGACGGTACTGTCGGAGAAGACGTCGGCCCACCATCACATCACGCCGGGTCAGCGGCTTTATCTGCGCGTGACGGACGCGGATGTGAATATCGGCGACACGCCCAAGACGGTTTTTGCGACGATCAAGACGACGAATGGCGATGTGGAGACCGTCGAGCTTCAGCCGCTGGGGCTGCGGAGTCCGGTGTTCATCGGGTCGATACCGACGGTGCTGGGACCACCGCGGCACAGCGATGATCTGGTGGCCATTTTTTCGGCCGCCAGGGAGAGTTCGCTGCGTGATCAGTTGGACGAAGCGGAGCGATTGAAGACACAGGCGGCGGAAAAGACCAAAGATGCGGAGAAGCTGGGGCAAGCCGGGGCGGCCGATCCGGCCGGGACGGAGAAGCAGCGCGCCGCGGCGACAGCGGCGGCCGAGCAACTGAACAAGCAGGCGCAAGCCGTTATCGCGACGGCGGGCAAGACAGTGGATGAGGCCTACGCTGCAACGGAGAAACTTGTAGCTCAATGGTCGCCGCAACAATCGCTGGAGGCCATTCGCAGTCGCAAGCCGACGACCTCCCCATCAACCGCACCGGCGGTTGCGCAGGCGGCGGGGGCAGGAGCCGACGCGGGCGTGCCGACCGTAAATCTTGGCCCCTTGCCGGAAAATGACGCCGGGCCTACGACGCGCACCAGCCTCGCTGACGACGATCTGGCGCCGACGAACGCCGCCGCTCCGCAGAGCGAGGAGGCGCGGCGCACCATGGATCAGGCACATATCGATGCGATTCGGCTGGATGTCGCGAAAGATCCGACGTCGGCGGCGACCATCGACAAACGGCTCATGGCGCTCACGGTGTGGAGCAAATCACTGCATCGGCAGTTTCAACGGTTGGAGTTGCTGGGTGGCGACAAGATTGAGATCAGCTACACCGACGAGATCGGCCCCAACGGTCCGAACGAAACGGGCAAGGCGATTCGGCGCGATACGCTTGACGTTGCGAGCGACGCGCAGCTTTCGCTGCTGACGCCGGATGGCAAGCAGCAACTCGAGCAGGCGGTGCTTGGCGGAGACATCGTGCTGCGGGTTGCCGACGTGGATCGGGATGTGTCGAACGGCGCTGATCAGATTACGATCACGCTGGCGGGTATCAGTGCGGGCGATCACGTGGCTGCCGCAGTTCCGACGACCGCGCCTTCGACGCAGAGCTCGACGCCGGGCGATGTCCCGGCGGCGACGACAATTGCTCAGCCATTGAAATCGCCCCTGCTCAAGCCGAGTGGGGCCGAGGCGGTCACTGTTACGCTTGGGGAAACGGGTCCACATACGGGTGTTTTCGAGCGGCAGGTTCATTTGGACGCGGGCGGAATTACCGTGGATGGAAAGACACTGCCACTGGCGGCGGGGAAGTTTTTGCGGGCGGCCTACCGCGACGAGCACGCCGTGCGGCACGACGACAACTGGGTGATTGTGCAGGAAGCGGAATTGATCGGCGACAAGGGCGGCGCCGTGGCGGCGGTGAGGTATCAGCAGTCGCAACTGGATCTGGAGGCGAAACTGGGCCGGGCGGTTTCGGCCGGGGAGATGGGGAAGATTTACCTTGATCTGGGGCTTACGAAGCGCGGCAAAGATTATCTCTCCAATGCACAGCGCGACTGCGCGGAGGTGGCGAATTCGGCTACGAAGAGCACTCTTGGCGAGAAGGCGCTTTACCATTCGTGGCGGATCTATTTTTATGCCGGACTGCTGGATGACGCGGTCGGCGCGGCGCACACGCTGATCGACAAGTATCCGTTAAGCGAATACGCACCGGATGCAATGTTGCAAATTGGGCAGGTCAGTCTGGAGCGGGGCGAGAAACTGGTGGAACAGGAAAAGGCGGCCGGCGAAAAGCCGTCGTTCAACGGCGATCTGCATCGCGCGGTTTCGCAACTGGATGCACTGGTGGGCAAGTACGGCCGGAGCACGCAGGCGCCCGAGGCGTTGTTCCTGATCGGGCGGGCAAAGATTGCGGCCGGGCAATCCGGGATCGATTCCTTTGAGCGGCTGGCCAAGCAGTATCCGGACAGCGGATTTGCGGCGCGGGGGCTGATCAAGGCGGCCAACTATTATGTGGGTGTCGGAGACTTCCGGCGGGCCCAGGAATATTACAGCCGCATCCTGGTCGATTATCCCGACAGCCCGGACATGGGATCGGTGCTGCTGAACCGGGGCATCTGCCAGTACAAGCTGTCTCAGTTTGCCGAGGCAACGGCCACGCTATACCAGGTGCTTGAGGAACATTCCGGCACCGATCTGGCGCACGACGCGCAGAAATACATCAACTTCATCAATCAGAAACGCGGGGAAAAGCAATGAAAACATTTACGCGCAAACCCATCGTCTTTTTATTGAGCGCTTTGCTCCCCTCGGCCGTATTCGCACAGCCTAAGCCTGTTGCGACAACCCAGCCGTTGTCAGAACTGGTCTCCGAAGCAACTGCGGCCTGGAAAGCGCACGATCTTCCTAAGGCGGCGGCGCTATTGGACGCGGCGCGCACCAAAGCGGACTTCAGCAGTTCGAAAATTCCGGCAGAACTGATTCTCGCGGTGGGCGATTATCATTTCGTGCAGGGCACCAAGAGTGAGCAGGACATTGCGCTGGACACGTATAGCGTAGCGGCGGATGTTCGCGGGTCGGAAGAGCAGGCGGGGTTTAATGATGCCCTGGTGCGGGTGCGGCGGGCAACCGTGTTCGGCGTGCAGGGACGATATGAGCAGGCGCGCTCGGAGGTGGCTTCGATCCGGAAGAATCACCCGAAGGATCGGCGGGCCCTGTTGATGGCGGACCTGGGAGATGCGGATCTGCAGTTGCTGCAGAACCAGGCCGACGCGGCGCGCGAAAGTCTCGCGACGCTGGCGGATCTGGACGATGCGACGATCACGCCAATGGCGCTGTTTTCACTCGGGCGGGCGCAGATTCAGTTGAAGCGAAGCGATGAAGCGATCGCGACGTTTCGGAAGTTGTGGAACCGTTATGGCGACAACGAATGGGTGAAACAGGCCGTCTATCTGGTCGGAACGATCTACTTCGACCGCGGCGATTTTCTCGAAGCCCGGAAGTTGTACGAGGCCGTGTCGGTGGTCGGGGCGACGATGCAGGTCAAGGTTCGACCCGGCGACGATCTGATTGTGAAGGTGGCGGATGCGAACTATTACGCCAAGACACGCGATGAACATCTCGTCGTGACGCTCACGGTTCCGTCGGGCGACAAGGAGATGCTGAAGCTCGACAAGAATCGCGTAAACGATCAGCTTTACGTCGGCCGAATTCCGACAACGCTGGCTCCCGCCAAGGGCGGCGACGGCATGCTGCAGCTTGCGGGCAATGACGTGATCGACATGTCGTATCCGGGGATGAGCGACAAATCGTTCAAGGTGATCGTTGTCGACGATGGGCAGATCAACATCGACAGCGTGGAGATCGCCTCCCCGCCGTTACGGCACGAGCGTTCGATTCCGAAGATCGTGAAAAAGCCGGCAGCGGACGCGCCCGTTGAAATCATCCCGATGGCGACGAAGACCGGCGGGGCACTCAATCCGGGTAGCCCGATCTATGTACAGCTGATTGACGCGGACCTCGACACTTCTGATCAGCCTGATACGACGATGGCCGAGCTTGTGGTAAGCAGCACCGCCGCTCCAGCAGGGAACAAGCCGTCGGCTGCCAACACAATGAAAGTAAAGCTGACCGAGACCGGCCCGCGGACAGGAGTGTTTGTCGCGACGGTACCGACTGCCTTGGCCGGGGCGGGTGTGACGGTCAGCAGCAGCGATGTGGGTCATCCGGCGTTCGCCGCGATCGACGTCGACAAGGACAGCCCGGCCCCAACGACGGCGCCTGCTCAGGCGCCAGCCAAGGGTGTGAGCTTCTGGCGCGGCAAGCCGGGGGAAAAGGCATACTGGCTGGAACTGGATCTGCACCAGCCGGCGGCGCTGGGCAAGCTGACGTGGGGCGTGGGCAGCGATCCGATCGCGATCCGCAATGCACCATCTAAGATGCGGGTGATCGTGCGCGGCGATGGGGTGGATCGCACGATCGATGTAAAGGCCGACACGAAGCAGCCAGTGGGCAACATCGTGGATCTGGGCGGCGCGTTTGCCCGCACGGTGCGCATTGAGTTCGACAAATTCGACGGGGAAGCTCCCGCGATCGGGCAGCTCATTCTCACCGATACGGCCGGGCATCAGCTCCTTCCGACCGGCATCGATCCGGAAGCTTCCGCACGCGATGGCATTCTGGAATTCGACGTCGGCCAGCAGGTGAGCGCCCGTTACCTGGACGAAAGAAATGAAACACCCGGATCGGCGATCGTCCGCGAGAGCCGCAAGCTGGGCGTGCGCTATTACGATGGCGCGTTGTCGCTGGCCAAGGCGGCCGGTGACGATGAAAAAGACAAACAACTACACGTTGCCTGGCGGGCAATCATTGATGGCCATCAGCAGATCGTGCTGAACGACCCGGACCTGGACACCACGACCAAGCCGGACAAGGTGAAGGCCGAAGTGTTCACGGAGGCGGGAGATCACAAGACGCTGGAATTGACCGAAACTGGAAATTCTACGGGTATTTTCGTGGCCCCGCTTGCGTTCTCGGCGGACAAGGCGGCGCTTGGCAATCCGAATCAGGTTCATCTTCGCGCAGGGGACGTGTTGTGGATGTCATACCTGGATGAGCGGAACATGAAGCCGGGATATCGCACGTTCCGGCATGCGTGGATCCTGGAGAATCGCCCAACCGCCGGTGAATTTATCCCGCAGTCGCTGACGACGACGGCCAAGCCCTACGAGTTTGATACGACCGGCGAAGGGGAAGCAAAACTGGCGGCACGCAACGTGGGCGAGGGACGGATCAATATTTCGGTGCGGGATCCGGATGCGATGCCCGATGCAACGATCGCGCTCAGTGCCGATGTGCGGGCCCTGATGAGCGGTACGCAGGTTGATTTGGCGCTGAGCCCGGCCGGGCCGGGCGTTGCTTCGCGCACGCTGGATCTGGTGCTGGCAGACCCGACCGCGGCGATGCCTGCAGCGGAGAAGCGCGCGCCTCAGGCCGGCGCCGGCGCGACGGAGATCAATGTGGCGGGCGATGACTTCGTGCGGATTTCGTACAAGGATGCACACGTCGCGACGGCCGATTTGCAGATCCGCCGGACGATCACTTCCGAAGAACTCAAGGCGCAGAGCGTGGCCTCGGCCAAGCCGGCAGTCGCGGAAGATGTCGACATTCTTCCGATCATTACACTGCGCGATCCGCAACGGCGCGTGACCGCACAACAGGACAAGCAACTTGCGGAACTGAAGGCGGAGATGAATTTCCGCCTCGCGGCGTATACAGCGGACCGCGAGCTCTTCCAGAAAAAGCGGGCGATCCTTGCCGCACACCTGGCCACTTCGACAGTGCATGCAACGACCCGCCCGGGGGATGCAAACGAGGATCCGACAAAGTTGGCAATGGCCGCGGTGGATGCACAGATCACGTTGCTCTCGGATCGCGTTGACCGCCTGAAGGCGCTCGGAGGCGTGCCGGGAACGGTCATTTCGACGACCAGGCCGGCGACCGCACCGGCTGGCGACGATGTCGCGGCGAAGGAGAACCAGCCGAAGGCGAATGCGAGGGCCGGGCTGGTCAAACTCGATCCATTGACTGCGCCTCTTTCGCCAGGCCGGCCGTTCGACATTGTGATTGAAGATGCCGACCTCGCGGGTGAGACCGCGAATGTGCGGGTACGCAGCATGGCGGGTCGGCTCATCCAGGGGACGAGTGTTGCGGCGGCGCGTCAGGCGGATGGGAAGTATCGCGCCCACATCGAAACGCAGCGTAGTGGCGATCCGGGCGACACCAAGATGCTCAGCCTGCTGCCCGATGGCGAAGTCATCGTCGATTACGAAGACACCAAGCAGCCCGCGCCGCCGCCGGCCGAACGATTCATGTATCTCGCACTGGGCTCGGATGCCAAAGTGCAGATCATGAACAACAACTATTCGGAGGACGTGAGCACGGTCAGCATGGGCGCGCCGGTTTACGTGCAGGTGACCGATTACGACGCGGACCGATCGGCCGCGCTGGATCAGATTGCCATCGTCGCCAGGAGCAAAAAAGGCGACGCATTGACCGTGATCCTGTCTGAGACCGAAGCACACAGCGGCGTCTTCCGCGGCCGGTTCATGACCGACAACGCCAAACCGGACCCCAACGACGATCTGCTGCAGGCGAGCTATTCGGCTCCGATTCAAATCACCT
>JBBRHH010000137.1:0-12056 GCA_038222915.1 Tepidisphaerales bacterium | reverse complement strand
CGCTTCGTTGGTCGCGTGCGGTAGCGCATGTTGCAGCGATTCTTCCTCATTGTTGCTTGTCGCCAGCACGTTTACCTGTGCGCAGCCATACGACGAGCAACCCTGGTTTTCGGTCCAGCATTCGGCGTGAAAGACAAGGTGACAGTCGGGACAAGTGGAGCGTTCTTCGGCAGCTTCAACGGGCCAGTGACAGATGCTGCACTTAGCGGCGGCGGGCAATGCCTCAATGCGATCGGCGATGGGCTGCGGGATGGCTGGGACGTAGACGAGTGCATTGCAGTAGCGGCAATGGCCACTCTCAAGTGCATGACGTGCGCTGACCCAGAGGGGGGCTCCGCACTTGCAGTCGAACTGGATACCGCCGGCGGAGAAATCGACTGCCTCGTCCTTGGCGGGGATGTCGATCATGGGCACGTCGGAGGGGAGGTCGAGGCGGTCGTGGTAGGTGAGCCAGAGGGGGCCGACGCGGATGCGATCACCGTCAATGAGGAGGCGGCGCTGCGTGACGGGCTGGCCGTTGACGAAGGTACCGGTGCGGCTGCCGCCGTCGGCGACGAAATAGGTACCGTTGGTGCGTGCGATCCAGGCGTGGAGTCGGGAGACGCTGGCGTCGGGGACAACGATGCTATTGGTGGCCTTGCGTCCAATAAGTACACGGCCGGTGAGTGCGCCGGCGTGACGATGCCCGTTATGTTCCAAGATCAGGATCGGCATCGGATCAACATGTGGATTCTGTCGGAGCGCCACCATTTTACTTTTATCGGCCGACGCGGGCGGCAACCTTTCCCTGGCGCGGGCCTGGGTTACGGCGATGGAGCCGATGCGTAACCGACGGCGCAACGCGGGGAGGTTTCGCGCGGTTGTGAGAGATTTAAGGGGGAGGGGGCGGGAATGCAAGCTAAAGTAAGACCACGGCGGGAATTGAACCCGCGTAGCGGGCTTTGCAGGCCCGAGCCTAGCCACTCGACCACGTGGTCATGCAGATGAGTGTAGTCTCGCCGAATGCTGGAAGCACGTGTTGCGGGCACGATTGTCCAGCGCATTGGGCGCGCCGCGTTGAGATTACGCGGCGTGGGCTTTTTCCTGGAAGATAAAGGCGGTGCCGCCGATCTGTATCCGGTCGCCGGGGCGGAGGCGGGCGCGATTGATTGGTTTTCCATTGACGAAGGTTTTGCCGCCGAGGGGAAGGTCTTCCAGCTCATAGCCTTCCGGGATGATGTGAAGGGCTGCATGGCGACGACCAACCTGGGGATCTTTGAAGAGGTAGACCTGACACTGGGGGGCGCTTCCGATGTAGGTGGGGTTTCGGTAGAGGACGAACTGTTTTCCAGCGATGAGGCCGGCGACAACGCGAAGCCAGCCTGACTTGGCGGCATTTTCGATAAGGCCTGTGAAGAGACCAGAGAGGAGGCCGATGGCAACGATGCCGATGAGGCGGCTGAGGTGGTGTTCGGGGTTTTGTTCGAGCTGCGCGATGGGGTCGAAGAGAGCGCCGCCGATGAGGCCGCCGATCAAGCCGCCGAGGAGTCCAACGAGGAGGCGTTTGGGATTGCGCATGACGAGGCCTGGAGCCAGGCTGATGAACAGGCCGAGGATGCCCCAGATAATAGAGTGTGAGATGATTTCGCGGCCCTGGGGGAGCTTGTGTAGAAGCGAGCTTGCCAGCAGATGATCGTAGAGCTTGAAGTAGTCGATGCAGGCGGCGGCAACGACGCTGCCGAGGAGGCCGAAGGTTGCGCCGACGGCGCCGTTGATGACGGCGCTGTGGTAGTTGCGTGAGACGATGGAATCGGCAGCCCCGAGGGCGAGACCGATGATGAGGCCGGAAATTCCGAAGAAAAGCACGTCGGCGACAAAATTACGGCCTTCATCCCGGTCGCGGAGGGGCTCTTCCCTGGTTTTCCGATCTGCGTCGGAGAGGCTGCGATTTGCTTCGATGGGGTAGTATTGATTGTCGATGGTATTTTGTTCGATCTGGTTGATGGCAATTTCGGCCTGGGCGGGTTTGATGAGTTTTTTCTCGAGAGCGTCTTCAATGTCCCATTTGGCCTTGGCAAATTCCTTGGCTTCGCTGAGTTGATTGGGGCGGAAGTGAAAGAGTTCGCCGATGGTCCAGCCGCACAGGCCGCCGATGAGACCGAAAAATGTCATGTAGAAGACGGTGTTGTACCAGAGGCTGGTGCGCTTGCTGCGCAGGAGCGCCTGGGGCGCTGGAGCGCTTTCGTAGGCCTTGCGGGTTTCTTCGATGGCCTGCTGCTGCTTGATTTTTTCCTCAACGCCTTCGCTCTTGAGGTCATCCCAGGATACTTTCATTTTATCATCTGCCATCACGGGTATCTCACTGGTGTTGAAGTTCAGGTTGACGAGTCACCGTTAGCGGGCTGGCTTGTCGAACGCGGTTGCTGGCTGGAATCTTCGAAGCGATGCGGAAGGATTCGGATGACGACAAGCGGCCAGGTCATGGCTGCGACGGCGAGGAGGGCGAGCCAGAGGGGGAACCATTTTTGCCGTTCTTCGAGAACGCGGAGCCGGTTGGAAATATCTTCGAAGGTTTGCAGGCTGGCCATGTTGTCGCCGCCGGTGGATTTGCGGCCGGGGAGGCACATGGTGATGTTGGGATTTTCGTCGTCGGCGTCCTCTTCGATGAGGAAGCGGTCCTGGTCGGGGTTACCGCCCTTCCAGACGAAGAGGCCTTCCTCGCGATTGCGCGGGTCGTAGACGAGGGCGACCTGCCAGGCTTCGTTGAAGAAGTTTTCCTGGATGAAGAGATCCATGCCGGAGAGGAAGACGCCAAAGCCGGGGTGGGTGTGATACCAGCCGAGTATGCGCTGCTGGGGATGCTTTTCTTCCATCACCTTCTGGATGTGGTTCCAGGTTTCGGCGGTGAAGGTGACCTGGGCGTTGGCGCTACCGGCGTGTTCTCCGCGGATTGCGGCTTCGACATAGAGGTAAGGGCCACGCGCGTCGCGATAGACGTTGCCGACGAGGACGCCGCAGATTTCGACGTCGGTGGTGGATTGGCCGTGGGTGTGGACGTCGTTGAGCGCCGATCGCTTGACGACGGCCTGGAAGCGGCCTTCCCGGGTGCCGGTGACTAGGGGCAGAGCGCGGAGCTGAAGGGCTTCGGCGGGAATGCATCCGGCGTCGGGTCGGCCGGGGGCGGAAGGGATGGGCTGAAGACATTCGGACTGTGATTGTGGCCGGGCTGCCTGTGGCGCTTCGTCGGGCTTTTGGGCCGGTAAGGTGGCGTTGAGCAGCGCATAGCCTTCGGCGGGTTGAGGCGCAGGCGCGGCCTCGGAGGGCTGGGAGGACGGAGGCAGATCGGTGGCGGCAGCGCCGTCGTTCACGCCCATTCCAGTGCCTCCCCGTCCCAGACCGGGCCGAGAACGTCTCTTGCGTCGCCCCATAGTTCAAATCCAATGGACCTGCCACCGCCTCGGGCGATGACAATGTCAAAAGCGGGCACGCCGATGTCCGCAAGTGAACGATCAAGAAAGTCCTCTGTTCCTCGGACTTTGTAGAACGTTACCGGCTCGCGTCGCACGTCACCGCAGGTTGGGCACAGCGCCTTGTCCTGCGACACTTTCCCCAGTGAGGTGAACAACACCTCCTCCGCGTGGCATTTGGGGCAGACGAGTTTTTCGAGGATATCGCGCGCGAATTCAAGCTCGGCGGCCTGGCCAAGCTTCGAGCGGGCTTCGCCGAGGAGCTGGCGGCAGGTTAAATCGGCCGCTCCGCCGTCGAGGGGAAAGATTTCTTGAAGGGTATCGTGGCTGTAGCAATCTTCCTTGCGCTGGTATTCAACCAGGTAGGCGTCGGTGGAGAGGCCGCTGAAGGCCCAGCCTTTTCCGTGGATGGTTTCCATGCCGTGGAGAAGTTTTACCGCTTCCTGGCATTGGACGCCGGCGATTATCGAGCTGATGGTGGGCGTTGTCGGCGTTCGCTCCTGGATCATCTGTTCGCGGGAGAGGAGGTTGCAGGAGCGGCGCAGGCGGAGGAGACGCCAGTCGGTCTCGGACATGGTGCATTCGTAGCATGGGCCCTCGGGGACGAAGACGCGGGCCATGCCCTGGATTTGCTCGATTGCGCCATCGATCCAGGGACGGTTGACTTTCCAGCAGGCGCGGTTGATGGCGAGGCGGGCTTCGCGGTTGTCAAGGCCGCCGAGGACGACGTCGGCCCAGCGGAAGATGCCCATGCCCAGGTCGTAGACGACGTTGCCGTTGAAGCCTTGGACGTTGATGTTGGGGTAAATCTCTTTGGCGGTGCGGGCGGCGATGGTGGCCTTGAACGCGCCATTGTCGCCTTCGCGGTAGAGGATGGAGCGGGAGAGATTGGAGTTTTCGATGCGGTCCATGTCGGCGATAAAGACATTGCCGACGCCAAGCAGGGCGAGGTTTTTGATGATCTCATTGCCGAGTGCGCCTGCGCCGATGACGACGACTTTAGCGCTTTGAAGGCGGGCCTGGTCCCACCAACTGATCAGCTTGAAACGGTCGAAGCGATCGGAGGGTGGAACTTCGGTGTCCGCGCTCGTGATGTGGAGTGTTTCGGACATGGATCAGTGGGCTTGGCGCGTTGTTTGGGAGGTCGCGCGGAGGACCTCACCCCAACCCTCTCTTTGAATGCCGCGTGAGGGGGCAAGAGATGTGCTACCGGCGGTAATTTCGGGTTGAAGGCGGAGGACGTCGCCTTCTTTGACACCTACGTCGGAGAGGGACTGGGTGTCGAGGAGTTGTTTGCCTGAGGCCTTGTGTTGGAATTTGTAGCTGAGGGGCTGTCCGTCCGGGGCGTATTGAGGGAATTTCATCCGCTCGAGGAGGACAGCGAGAATGCGATTCATTGGCGCGTCGTCGGGCATCTCGACGTCCTGGCGTTTGTTACCCGTCGCGTCCCATATCTGTACGGTCACCATACCCATAGCGATTTATCTCCGGAAATCCCAAGCTTTTTCGCGCGGCGCGAGGGATGATACCACTTAGGCCATCGGCCAGCATTAGCGCAAACGTAAATTACACGAGATGGGGAATATGGGAAGCGTGCTTATCGGTCGTGGGGTGAGTGATTATTTGTGCGTGAGCCGCTGATAACGCGCGAGGGCGGTTAGAGGGAAGTAGAGGCGGTAGAGGTGGTACTTGAGGTAGAAGACCTGGGGGAAGCCGGTGCCTGTGTAGCAGGTCTCTTCCCATGCGCCGTCGGGGGATTGATTGGCGACCAGCCAGTTCATGGCACGGTGGACGTCGGGATCGTTGGCGCCGAGGGCGGCCATCAGGCCCATTGCGCCCCAGGCGGTTTGGGAGGGGGTGCTTTCGCCCTGGCCTTTGAGGGATGGGTTTTCGTAGCTGTCGCAGGATTCACCCCAGCTACCGTCGGGCTTCTGGCAGAGGCGGAGCCAGACGATCGCGTTGCGGATGTAGAGGTGAGTCATGTCTTCGCCGACGGCACGGAGGCCGGTGAGGACTTGCCAGGTGCCGTAGATGTAATTGACCCCCCACCGGCCAAACCAGCAGGCGTCTTGTTCCTGGCGGCGCTGGATGAAGTCGATGGCGCGGCGGACGGCGGGGTGATGGATGGTGAAGCCGTTGTGGCCGAGGCATTCAAGGACGCGGCCGGTGATGTCGGGGCAACTGGGGTCCTGCATCGCGTTGTGGTCGGCGAAGGGGACATGTTCGAGGATGGGGCGATCGCGGGTGCGGTCGAAGGCGGCCCAGCCGCCATCTTCATTTTGGAAGGCGAGGAGCCAGTTGATGCCGCGTCGGATGGCGGATTCGGCGACCTTGCCGCCGCAACGCTTGAGGGCCATGACGACCATGGCGGTGTCGTCGACGTCGGGGTAGTGGATGTTTTCGAACTCGAAGTACCAGCCGGAGGGTTCGACATCGCCACAGTTGTTGACCCAGTCGGCGGCGACGCGGCATTCTTTTTTCAGGAGCCATTCGGTGGCGCGTTTGGCGGCGTCTGTGTCGGGTTTTAGGCCGGCCTCGGCGAGGGCGTGGAGGCTGAGGCCGGTGTCCCAGACGGGCGAATGACAGGGTTGGATGCGGATGCGGTCGCCGTCCTGGATGAAGAGTTCGTGGAGATGGCGATGGGCTTCGACGACCTTGGGATGATCGTCGGCGTAGCCGAGGGCGCGCAGGACGATCAGGATGTAGACCATGGGCGGGAAGATTGCGCCGAGGCCGGCCGCGCCTTCGGTGCGATCGAGGAGCCATTTTTCGGCGGCCTTGATGGCTTCGGCGCGGGTGTGTCGGACGGCGACCTTGTGATATTGCTTCAGGGCGAGGTCGATGAGAAGGAAAAACTCGCGCCAGCTACCGGGGAGGCGTTTAATTTTTCCGATGGTGGCGTCGCCGCCGGTGAAGAGTTCGGCGATGCCTTCGGCGGGGGCGAGTTGGCGGATTGGCCGAAGGGTGCTGACGATGGCCAGCGGGAGGATCATGGTGCGCGTCCAAGCGGAGACGGCGTAGAGATTGAAGTAGAGCCAACGGGGAAGGAAGACGATTTCGGGAGGGATGGCTGGGCAGGCGTCGTAGCTGATCTGGCCGAGCGCAGCGAAGTAGAAATTGGTGAAGCTGTTGCATCGCTCTGCGCCGCCGAGGGCGTGGCAGATTTTTCGCGCGGCCTGCATGTGCGGGGCGTCGATGCTGTCGCCCATGAGCTTCAGGGCGAAGTAGCCTTTGACGGTGCCGGAGAGATCGCTTTTGCCGCCGGGGTAGAGGGCCCAACCGCCGTCGGGCCGCTGGAGATCGCGGAGGTAGTTGGCGATCAGAGGGAGCGATGGATCATCTTCCTGTTCCAAGACCCATTTGAGGAGGATGTATTCGGATTCGAGGATGCTGTCGCCCTGCAACTCCCCTACCCAATAGCCGGCGACCTTCTGGCAGTCGAGCAAAGCGGCTTTGGCGCGTTCCAATGAGCCGCTCGTGTTTGTGTTGTCAGTATGCGTCGGCTTGGCGGCTGATTCGCCGTGCGGGGGGCGCGATCGTGATTTGCCGATGGATGTTGAAAAGGTCACTGCTTCATATCCCGAAAACGCCCGGATACATTTTCGCTTAGTTACCCAAGTGCTTTGAAAACCGGGCAGCCTGATGCGGGGCCGCGCATGGAATCTAGCCGAATCCGGGTGGGCAGGCAACGCCGCACGGCGGCCAGCAAGTTCAGGAAATTCGACCTTACCCGGTGAGAGCACGGATGGAACGATTTACTCAAGCATTGTATGGGCCAACGTTTAGGCATTGCGAGCGGCGACGCGATTGCTCCTCGTCATTAGAGGCTATCTTCGAATCGGGCTAAAGGTAGAATCGGCATCAATTGCCCATGAAACGAAGGCTTTGTCGGGCTTGAGAACAAGTGGAATCAAGTGACGGACATCTTGATCGGCAGCAGGATCTGTTGCGCGGGTCGGTTGCGATCCTTATGTATCATCGGGTTCTGCCTGATGAACGGTGCCCGTCTTGTCTACATCGGTCGCTGGCGATGCCGCAATCGGCTTTTCGTGAGCAGGTGAAATGGCTGGCGGCACATTGCGATGTGCGGCCGGTGCGAGAAGCGATGGGGTTCTTGTCGACCTCTGAGGGAGTTGCTGAGGACAATGGCATTCACGTTTGCCTGACATTTGATGACGGGTATGACGACAATTATTCGATCGTTGCTCCGACACTGGAGGAGTATGGCGTACGTGGCACATTTTTCATCGCCAGCGGGGTCAGTGGCACCGATCGGTTGTATTGGTTTGATAGAGCTGCAGTGTTGTGGGTGCGCGAGGCGGCGGGCATTGCGATGGAACTTGGGACGCCTGCGGGGGACTTTGACGCGTATATGGCGGCGTTAAAGAAATTGTCGCCTGATATTCGGGCACAAATCATGGAGCGCGTTCGTGACACCGACATTACCGCGGGCGACCGCAAGATGTATCGAACGATGGGTGTTGCGGAGGTTGTGGACCTTCATCGGCGCGGGCATGAGATCGGCGCGCATTCGGTGTCGCATCCGCTGCTGCCGCAACTCGGGCTGGAAGAATTGAATGAAGAAATCGCCGATTCGAGGGAGCAGCTTCGGGAATGGATCGGCGGGGATGTTTGCGGATTCTGTTATCCGAATGGCGACTACGATGAACGGGTGCTCGCGGCGGTGGATCGAGCAGGTTACAGCTACGCGTGCACGGTACGACGTGGGATCAATCGATCCGGCGCGCAGAAGACTACACTTCGCCGCGTCGACATGAATCCGGCGCGGGTGACCCGGAACCAGAGGAACGATATGTCAGCGTTTCGCAGTGTATTGTGCGAGGCTGCGGTGGCTGGAGCGCCGCAGAGTTGATGGCGGATGCGGATGGGCGAGTCGTTCAGGCGATGTGGACTAATTTGGCCAGGCGGTAGCCGAAACCGCGGACCGTTTGGATCGAATGCTTCTCCCCGGAGAGTTTCAATCGCAGCGCGCTGATGCAACTGTTGACGGCGCGGTCGGCTTCATGGGCGCTGGTGGCGAGCACGGCGGTTAATTCGGTGCGGCTGACGACCGAACCCTGTCGAGAGGCGAGCAGTTCCAGAACGCGGAATTCCGTTCGGGTGAGGTTGAGCAGATTTTCGCCGCAGCGTGCGATGCGCGATTGAGAATCGATCACCAGGTCGCCGACCGTCAACGTGGTCTGAAGAATCGGGATGCGGCCGACCCTTCGCAGGAGGGCGCGAATTCGGGCGACGAGTTCTCGCGCATGCACCGGCTTTACGACATGATCGTCTGCGCCGGCTTCGAGACTGCGAACGGCTTCAGACTCAGAGGCTTTCGTTGTGAGCATGATCAGGGGAAGACGCCGCGTGTGCTCGGATCTTCGAAACGACCGGCAGATTTCCAGACTGTCAACGCCATCGAGCGTGGAGTTCAGCAGAACGACGCTTGGGCTGAGGACGCGAGCAGCATCGGTGCTGACTGTTTTGCCGGGCAATGTGAGAACCATGTAGCCGGCGGCGGAAAGTTCCGCGTGCACGGCAATGCAGCTCTGCGGATCGTCATCAATGAGCAGCACGGTCTCTGCACTGCCGGATGGCTGGGTCATGGGGTCATCTCGTAATTGTCACTGCGCGTTTTGCTTGACAGATGTGGGCGAGATGAACATGCCGCGCGAAACTGCGGCTCTGATTAAGAATTCACGATAGTTTCGGTAACGCCCGACTGAAGCGCCGATGGTGTCGACATGTCGGTGGAACCTTAACGCTAATTCGACCCACCTGAAACAGACCTCCCGGAAACCGCTTAACAATCCCTCGCAATTATTCCCGCCGCATGAGTGGGAGATGTTCAACGGGCACTGCGGCTGAGTTTGACCCTTCGCCTCAACCTTAACTCAGTTCCGTCACGGCGGAAACAGGATCGTCCAATCCGGTTAACAGTGGCCCGATAAAACATCACGCGTTCAGTAGGAAGTCCGTTTGGGAAGGAGCATCATGTCGTTACGCAAGAGAGCACGAAACAGGGCATTTACGCTGGTGGAGCTGTTGGTGGTGATTGGAATTATTGCAATTCTGATGAGCCTATTGCTGCCCGCGCTCGGGGCGGCGCGAAATGCCGCGAACAAAGCCAAATGCATGTCGAATTTGCGGAGCATCGGCCAGGGCATTCTTCTGTATGCAGGCGACAACGCGGGGGCGTATCCGGCTTCATACATCTATTTTGGGATGAAGATCAACAACGGGACGCCGGCGAGCCAGACGCCCGATCAGGCGCAGAACGGCTACCTGCATTGGTCTGCCTTTTTGTTCAAGGGTGGATTGCCGGAGAACATCAATCCGTTCAAGAGCACATTCGGATGGGAGATGTTTCAGTGTCCGTCGATGGAGAACGGCGGACTGCCGCCGACGAACACGTATGCGGAGAATCGGGATGCGGGGCAGCATAACGATGACGGGGATGATGTGATTGATTTTCAAGCGCCGCGCTGTGCTTACACGCTGAACGAGGCGGTTTGCGGGCGGAATAAGTTTCTTCTGGGCTTCCAGGGCGCAACGCGGGTTTACAACTTTGTGAAACTTGGAAAGTCGAACTCGGCCGGAACAATTCTGGCAACGGAGTGGAACAACGACTGGACCATTGTTGCCGACGATGCCCGATCGAATGCAGGAAGCGGAGGGTCGGACAAGGTTTGCAAGAGCCACCGCCCGGTTCACGGCTTTGTGGGGAACGCCGGTCAGTTGGACATGAGCCTGCTTCCTCCCGACACACGACGCCCAACGGGGCGCAAATGCGTCCTGAGCGATCTGTCGGGTGATCCTGCCGCCGGTGGCGCATCTGGCTCACGACTCGATTGGGTGGGGCGCAATCATGGCAACAAGGAGCTGGATTCGACCGGTTTTGATCTTCGTAAATCGAACTTTCTGTACTGCGATGGTCACGTCGAAGGCAAGAGCGTCCGCGACACGTTAACACCGTTTGAGTGGGGCGAGAAGTTTTTCTCGCTGACACCGAATTCCGATTTGCAGTGATTCAAGTTTGAACTCATGGGAAGGCCGGCATCGATGCGGCGGGCTGAAAGCCGGCGATGCAAAGGAATTCAGTCATGTTGGCTGGATCAGCCTTACCCATCACCACCTGGTTCCTGTGAGTGCGCGAGGATTGTTTCACAGGCATGGAGGGTCTGATGAAGGCATCGAAGAAAATGTTACGAAGTAAGGCGAAGAGCGGTTTGGCCGCTGTCGCCGCTGCGGTGGCGGTAGTATCCGCCGGTTCCAATGTTCAGGCAGGCACGACGGGCAGCTTCACGACGATCTCTACGAGCGGCTCGACGGCACTGCGGAATTTTATTGAAGCACAAGGGAATGCGGGCGATGGGATGACCGACTTGACGCCGCCGCAGTATGACTTCGGGACCAATTCAATTCAGCCGCCGACTGCGGCGAACAAGATCGTGATCAACGGCATCACTTATCCGAATTTTGACACGAACGGGGCGGCGCTGGCGCCCGCAAACGCGCTGGACTTTTGGTCGCATGGGGGTACGAGCCTGCATCTTGCGCCGATTAGCGCGGCGGCCGCGCCGGTCACGACGGGGCTTAATCAGACCGTGCAGGGATATCGGTTTGAGTGGCACGAGCAGGGATCGGTGGAAGGAATTGTGGAGATGGTTGCGGACCAGGTTGGGAATTCGCTCTACCTGCAGAACAATCTGACGGCGACGCGCAATCCGACGATCGCCAATCCCCTCTGGGTAAACCGTAACAAATTCGATGGGACGGTGAGCAGTGGGCTGAATGGGTGGAATATTTCGAATACCGGATTTAACGCGAGCAACCAGAGAACGGGACCGGCCGCGGATGTGCAGAGCGCGGTTCAATTGGCGTTTTCGGATGTTGTGGCGAAACAGGGTTTCTCCAAGGGAGCGGTGGCAACGGATGCGTCGGGACTCTTTGCGACGCCAAATTCGGCGCAGTACGGCAAGGGCAATGGACTGCTTGCGTCGACATCGGGCAGTTCTCCCGTGTCCGGGGTGGGCGTTGTCGGAGCACGCCAGCAGCTTCAGGATGAGAGTTCGACGATCAATCAGGCGGGTCGGACGGGCGGGGTCGCAAGCAATTTGACGAGCACAGAACTGTGCGTGACCGGCACCGCGTTCGTGGCCAATCCTGGCACTGGTCTGACGAAGGTGGACCAGAGTGATGCGCAGTTCATTCAAGCGGCTGGACGATTGGCGAATGGCGCTGATTTCAGCATGACGACGCGCGACGTGAATTCGGGCACTCGAAACGTAGCAGCGCTGAGCACGGGAATTGATGTGTCGTACGCGGTCGGCGAGAACGACGGTGGGAGCAGCACGTCCGGAAACAGCGTCGGCACTGCACTGCGGTTTTCGAATAAGGCAACCGGCGGAAATCTTCGTTCGACGCTGCAGGCGTCGCGCATGGCGGTCGGAACGCTTAGCATTCCGGACTATGTGGGTACTGGCACAACGAATCCGCTTCGGGCACTTCAATATTCGGATACGGCCGGAACGGGCGTCTCTGATACTGGGGCGAATTTCTTTCAGCCCAATTTTACTAACATCATCAACGGCGATTACGTCGTCC